>JAYUDU010000552.1:0-7886 GCA_043739605.1 Acidimicrobiales bacterium
GCCGTCGGTGCGGTAGCGATGAACTCCACCACCGCCATAGAGCGCAACCCACAGGCAGCCTTCCGCATCGATGCACATCCCATCGGGCATGCCATCTCCGGCTGGGATCTGCACGATGGGGCGACGCCCGTCGATGGTGCCTGAGGTGATGTCCACATCAAAGGCATCGATGCGATGAGTCATCGTGTCGATCCAGTACAGCGTGGCTCCATCCGACGACCACGCGAGTCCGTTGGAGATGGTCACGTCCTCGAGTAGCCGTGTGGCCGTCCGATCAGCGTCGAGGCGGTAGAACGATGCCGCACCAGGCGTGAAGTCATACGCCATCGAACCCGCATAGAACCTGCCAAGCGCGTCGCACTTCCCGTCGTTCATGCGCAACGACGGATCGCCTCCGATGAGGTTAACCAGGACCTCACGATGCCCAGTCGACGGATCGAACGCCTCGAACCCGTTAGGGGTTGCTATGACCATGCCGCCAGACCGGCGAAGCACCGCGGCACCGACCTGGTCGCCGAGGTCGATCTGGTCGTCGTCTCCGGTCGCCGGATCGAAGCGGTGCAGCGCACAGCCGGGGATGTCCAGCCACCACAGAACGCCCCCCGCTTCGTCCCACAGCGGACCCTCCCCAAGCACGGCACCAGGCCCAACGACCTGTCGAAGGCCTTCGATCTTCTCCACCGACGTCCGCCTTCAGTCGCGCCACGACAGGGTGCCGAGGTTCGATATGCGATCCTAACGAACAGGGCGGCGTCCGGCTGTGGCCTGTGGATGCTGCAACAATCGGTGGCGGACGCCAAGATGCGGGCCCTCGTCGCCGGATGCGACGTCTACGAAGCTCGCTGAGCCCTCCGCCCGGCGTGCCCGGCACGACTTCGTCAGTGCGACTCGCGGGTGACCTCCGCGCCGCTGCCACCAACGAGGAAGTCGAAGTCGACCCCGCGGTCCGCTTGCAGCACCGAGTCGACGTACAGCTTGTAGTAGCCACGCGTCGGCGGCACCTCGCGCGGGACCCACGCCGCGAGCCGGGCGGCGAGCTCATCGTCGGGGATCTCGAGGTCGAGCGTGCGGCCGGCGACGTCGAGCGTGATCCAGTCCCCGTCCCGCACGACGGCGATGGGACCTCCTGCAGCGGCCTCTGGCGCGGTGTGCAACACGACGGCGCCGTACGCGGTGCCGCTCATGCGGGCATCGGAGATGCGGACCATGTCGGTGACGCCGGCCGCCAGCAGCTTGGATGGCAAGGCCATGTTGCCGACCTCTGGGAAGCCCGGATAGCCCTTGGGTCCACAGCCCTTCAACACCAGGACGCTGTCTGCGTCGACGTCAAGGTCTGGGTCATCGATGCGGGCCTTGTAGTCCTCGATATCCTCAAACACCACGGCGCGGCCCCGGTGGTGCAGCAGGTGGGGCTCTGCCGCGGCGGGCTTGACGATGGCGCCGTTCGGGCACAGGTTGCCGGCGAGAACAGCGATGCACGCGTCGGCCTGGAGCGGCTCAGCGCAGGTCCGAATGACTTCGCGGTCGTAGCACTCTGCATCCTCGCAGTAGGTGGCGATGGGCTGGCCGAGCACGGTCGGTGCGTTGGGGTCGAGATGGCCGGCGGCGGCCATCTCTGCGAGCACGGCCGGCATGCCTCCGGCGTAGTGGAGGTCTTCCATCAGGAATCGTCCGGCAGGTTGGAGATCGACGAGCAACGGGACGCCCTGGCCGCAGCGATCGAAATCGGCGAGCGTCAGCGGCACACCCACGCGGCCTGCGATGGCGAGCAGGTGGACGACAGCGTTGGTGGAGCCCCCGATGGCCGCGAGCACCCGGATGGCGTTCTCGAACGCCGGCATGGTCAGCAGCTTCGACAGGCGAAGGTCCTGCGCCACCATCTGCACGGCCCGCCGTCCGGTGAGATGGGCGAGACGCAGCCGGCGGGAGTCGGGCGCCGGCAGCGTGCCGTTCTCCGGCAATGAAAGGCCCATGCCCTCGACGACGCAGGCCATCGTCGAGGCCGTGCCCATCGTCATGCAGAAGCCCTTGGACCGGGTCATGCACGATTCGGCTCCCATGAAGTCCTCGACGGACATGCGGCCGCCTCGCACGTCCTCAGATGCCTTCCACACCATCGTTCCCGACCCGACCTCCTTGCCCCGGTACTTGCCGTTGAGCATCGGTCCGGCTGACAGTACGATCGTGGGGAGGTCGACGGACGCCGCTCCCATCAGCTGGGCTGGCGTGTTCTTGTCGCAGCCTCCCAGCAACACGACACCATCGATCGGGTTGGCCCGGATGGTCTCCTCGACCGCCATGGCCATGAGGTTGCGCAGCAGCATCGCGGTCGGACGGACGTTGGTCTCGCCGATGCCCATCACCGGCACCTCGACGGGCACGCCGCCCGCCTCCCACACCCCGCGCTTGACGTGCTCTGCGATCTCGTTGAGACCGAGGTTGCACGGCGCCAGCTCCGACCACGAGTTGATGATGGCGATGAACGGTTTGCCGGAGAACTCGTCGTCGGGCATGCCCCGCTTCATCCAGCTGCGGTGGATGAAGCCGTCGCGGTCGACGCCTCCGAACCAGTGGGAGCTTCGCAGCTCGGTCGATCCGCCAGTCATGTGCTCTCCGGTGTCGCGTTGGTCCATCGGCCGTCTACGAGCCGCTCGAACCCCAATGGGTTGGCCTCCTGCAATGCCGGCGGCAACAGTGCGTCCGGCACGCCTTGGAAGCACACCGGCCGCAAGAAGCGACGCACTGCGGCGTCGCCGACAGACGTCGTCAGCGGGGCAGTGGTCGCCGGATACGGGCCGCCGTGGTGCATGGCGGCGGTGACGGCGACGCCGGTCGGCCAGCCGCCCCACACGATGCGTCCCGCCCGCAGCCGGAGCGCCTCCAGCAGCGCGCCACCGAGCGAATCGTCACCTACGCCGGCGTGCACGGTTGCCGTGAGGGAACCCTCGATCTCGCCCGCGGCGGCGAGGAACTCTTCGTCGTCTGCACATCGCACCAGCACCGTGTGGGGCCCGAAGACCGCTTCACGCAGCTCTGGGCGCGGCCGTAGCTCTGCTCTGTCGACGGCGAGATCGGTCGGGGTGCCGGGCGCCACGGCGATGCCGCATCGGGCCAGCGCGGCGCGGAGGTCGGAGGTGCGCGGGTGGCCGGGGTGCGCTTTGAGCACGACGGGGCACCCTGCCGCGAGGGCTGACGCGGAGTCGCCGCCTGCGACGCTGAACGCAAGCGGGAAGTTGCCAGCAGCGAAGACTGCGACCGTGCCGATCGGGACGCCCATGCGGCGCACGTCGGGCGTGGCATGGTCGATGGTGGCGTCGAGATGGCAACCGACCTCGACGTACGCTGCGAGGCGCCGCAGCTGTCCCGTGGTGCGGTCGCGCTCACCGGTGAGCCTGGAGCGGGTCAGGTTGGTCTCGGCCTCGGCCACATCGAGGAGATCGTCGCCGAGGCGGTCGACCTCCTCGGCGATGGCGCGCAGGAGGGCGGGCTCGTTCATGGCGACATCACTGCTTCTGGGTAGTGGCGGCGCAGGAGCGCGATGCCGATGGAGGCGCGCCGCACCCGCTCGGCGGCCAGCGCGAGCACGAGCGGCTCGATGTGACCGCCGGAGGGGTACAGGCCCGGTGAGTTGCGAACGGTGAACTTGAGGTAGATGGGCGCGGCGATGCGGACGAGGTCAGGGATCTCGTAGTGGCGCATCGTGCCTCCGAGGTCGTCTGGTGCCTCGACGTACATGTCGATGGGCGCGTCGACGGCAGCTCGGATGGCCGCGATCTGGCCGAGCGCGAGATCGGGAGGCAGGTTGAGTGTGGTGGCGCCGAGATCCTCCAGCACGCGAGCCGTCGCCGGGTTGGCGACGGGTAGCTGCACCGAGACCTTGATGATGAGGTCGTTCGGGAGGTCGCCGCTCGCCTTGAGCCTGGCGAGCGCCCACAGCAACCCGAGGTCGGCGACGAGGACGCTGCGCAAGCCCCGCTCACACCCTCGACGCACGTCTTCAAGGCCGAACAGCAGCTGGTCGGCGCCGCGAAGCACCCCGGCCATGGCCTTTCCACCGGGGGTGGTGGCCTGAACCCCGATGTCCCACGCCGCCCGAGCGCAAGCATCTCGTCCAGCTCTTCGTCGGTGAGGAGCATGATCCCGCTGCCTTGGCTGACGCGGTGAACCCGCAGACCATGCTCCGCGGCGGCTCTCGAGACCGCGCCAAGCGCGCCGGGGCCTTCGGTCGAGGGGAGCTCAAGCCGCCATTGGCCACCGTGCGCAAAGCGCTTCGTCGAGGTCGGCAGCGCGCCGAGGTCGCGGCCGACCAGACCGAGCGAGCGCAGCCACCGCTGGCCTTCATCCATCATGAGAACCACATCCTGCCCTCATCCGATCACTCCTCATGACACGACCAGCACGGTGCGCGCCTGCCACGGGCCGAAGGTGAGGCACACCGCGCCTCCTGCGACGGCGAGCCGGCGAACCGGCTCGTCGCTCGCGTCGACCTCCCACGCGATAGCGCTCTCCCAGCGCTGATCACGGCCGATCCGGCGCGGCCCGTCGACTCCCACAGGCGCAGGATCCGGCCTCGACCTGTGGCGGCCACCCTGCACCCAGACAGCAGTACGGCGCCAGGTGCAACCACCGGCTGGAAGCGGCCAAGCGGCGATGCACCGGCGCCGCCTCGCTCGACGGCCCGCACCAACATCGGCTCGTTGTGGGCAGCGGCGAGGCGAGTCACGCCCTCCTCCCGCCAGTCTTGAACGAGGGGCACGACGACGAACCGCGCCTGGCGAGCACCGCGGTCTGAACGCGGATCGGGGTCGTAGGCGGTGCGCACCACCGTCGCGCGCAAACGGCTACCGAGCGCATCGTGGCCGTAGGTGCCGTCGTTCAGGATGGCAAGGCCACCGTTCTCCCCACAGATCGCCGCCCACCGCAGCGCGGGAACCTCGGAGCCATCCGGGGCCCGCTCGACCGCAGCGAAGGGCGCCTCGAACCAGGCTTGGGGCCGACGGGTGCTGACGTTGCACGACAGCTTGAGGTTGGGGACACCCACCCCGCTGCCGCCTGGCTCTTGCCAGTCGACGTCGAGAGCGATGTCGATCCTCGGCACGTCACGATGGAAGGTCAGGCGTTCAACCATCCGCGAGCTGCGCACCTCGTGGACGACCTCGATAACCACGACGAGCGGGCCCTCTTCGACGATCGTCGTCGTCGCCCCACGCAGCAAGGACTGCTCGGTGTGCACATCGCAGTGCTCCCACGCGGACATGTCATGGGGCCGCTCGTCAAGGAGCTGGAGCACCCCGATGCCGAGCTCTGGACGGTGGTCGACGTCACCGAGCGGCACCAGCTGGCGCCCGCTCCGGTTGTCACGCAACGAAGTCACGATCCCGGACTCCGTCCCGATCTTCGCTTCGAAGGCCGGGGTCGTCACCACGATCCACGCCTTCGGATCTGGGCCGGTCGCCTCGATGCGCTCGACGACGAGACCGCTCACCACCGGGTCGGCGGCGCCGACTCGATCTTCCCAGACGTCCACACGTCCGCGTCGCCCCGTTCGAGAGCCTCCATCGAGTTCGCCACCTCCAGCTCGTACGCCTGCTGGCGGGCGCCGCGACGCACAGACGCAACGGCCCAACCGAGACGCGGCGCGACGGTGTCGAGCCCGATCGGATCGACGAGATGTTCGCAGCGCAGTCGGTGAAGCGGAGGGGGCGGACTGGGTGGCAAGCAGCGCTTCGATGATCGAACTCTACTGATCAAACATGATCGCGCACCCGTTCATCACCGGGTGTTGAGCCGAAGAGGTCGGCGCATCGACACCCGAGCGCGACAGCGCGCTAGAGCTGGCGAAAGATGAGGCCGCCGAACCGGCGGAAGTCGGCGTCGAACGACCACAGCTCAGAGCCGTGCTCGATGGCGATCGCCGCCAGGTGAGCATCTGTCGTGAGGTTGCCCCCGGTGCCAACTCCGCTCAACAGGTTGCCGAAGACCTCCGCATGACGCGGCCCCGGGTGGGCGACGTGCACGCCGGGCTGAGCCAACCAGCCATCCACTATCGAGACCGCTGCTTCGACCGAAAGTGGTGCAGGCAGGATGCCGGTGCGCGTGGTGATGCGCAGGAAGGCCAGCAGCGATGCCCATGGCACGCCGAGCGGAATGCCTTCGTTCAAGCACCCGTCAAGCCATTTCGATGCTACGGCGTGATTCGAAGCGGAGCTGTTGACCGCGTAGATGAGGATGTTCGCGTCGACGATGCGCACTACTTCGACACACTTATCTTGCGAATGATCTCGTCATCTTCAAGAGCCGCGGCGACCTCCAACGCCTTGGTGAGCGCGATGGTCGGCTCGCCAAGCGCAAACGCAGGCGTCCGAAACCGTTCGCGACCACGCTGTGGCCGAAGCCCTCGTCGAACGGCAGCGTTCAGCGCCTCCTTGAAGGAGATGCCGTCTGCCCGCATGACTTCGCGGAGCAACTGCTCGACGTCCGGCTCAAGCGTGAGGGTCGTTCGCACCGAGACATCATAACATCACAAACGTGGATCTGTTGATGCAGTGATGCCTGACCGCCCACTTCGACCCCGTTCCGACGTCGGTGTCCGCGCAACGCGCCCCTTCAACCGAGCTGGGCGCTCGCTCAGAGCCCAGTGGCGGAGGCGGTCGCGCCGCGCTGGGCGGTCGTGGCGGCGCGGTAGCCGAGGGTCCGGTACGTCTGGAGTGGCGTGAGCGCGGCGCCATTGCGTCGGCGGGCCTCGGCCACGAGCGGGCGCACATCGGTGCGGTATGCCGCTTGGAGCACCTCTGCAGCACCGGCGGGGTCGTTGGCTTCTTGCGAAGCAACGAGCGCGGCGCGATCGACGAGCAGCGCGAGCGCGATGCTGAGCTGCAGCTGGTCGGTGGACTGCAAGAGGTCCTCGAGGGGGTCCTTGAGGTTGTGCGACGCATCGATCATGTAGGCGAGGTCGGGCATGCCGCCGCTGGTGCCGTCCCATGCTCCAACCTCAAGCAGCTCGAGGAGGATGAGGAACAATCGGTAGGGGCGGATGGAGCCGACGGTGAGGTCGTCGTCGCCGTACTGGCTGTCGTTGAAGTGGAACCCACCGAGGCGACCAACCCCCGCGAGGCGGGAGACGACCTGCTCGATGTTGGTGTTGGGGAGGTGGTGGCCGAGGTCGACGAGGCATGACGACTTCGGGCCGGCCGCCTGCGACAACAGGAGCGAGGAGCCCCAGTCGGCGTTGACGGTGCTGTAGAACGCCGGCTCGTACGGCTTGTGCTCCGTGAACATCTTCCAGTCCGCCGGCATGGCGTCGTGGATGATGCGCAAGCCTTCGCCGACCCGGGCGAGCTGGCCGGAGAAGCTGGCCTGGCCGGGGTGGTTGATGCCGTCGGCGAGCCACACGGTGAGCGCCTTCGAGCCCAACGCGATGCCAAGGTCGACGACCTCGAGGTTGTGCTCGATGGCCGCCTTGCGAGCGTCGCCGCTGGTGTGGGCGAGCGAGCCGAACTTGTACGAGATGGCCCCGTCGCCCGTCGTCGTCGGGTTGTCCTGGAACGTGTTCGAGTTCATGGCGTCGAACCCGATGCCAAGCGACTCGGCGTGCTGGCGCAACGCGGCCGGGTCGCTGGGGAGGTCCCATGGCACATGGAGGCTGACCGTGCGGTTGGCGCCGGTCAACGCGTTGAGCGCCGCGACGTCGTCGAGCTTCTCCTCGGTCGTGCGCGGCTCGCCGGGGCCGGGGAACCGTCCGAAGCGCGTGCTGCCGGTGCCGAGCGCCCACGACGGAGCGGCGACAGAGAAGCGGCCGATCTCTGCGATGACGGCCTCGACATCGACGCCGGTGCGCGCCAGGCGCTGCGATGTCGCGGTCAGGTCACGCTCGTGGTCGACGAGGC
>JAYUDU010000553.1:0-3059 GCA_043739605.1 Acidimicrobiales bacterium
ATGCGGACGAGGTGCAGACGATCGCCATCGGCCCAGGGGTTCGGAGCGAGGCTGTGCACCCGGGCGACCAGCTCGGGGGCATCGAAGCCCGTGATCTCCTGAGCGAGGCCATGGACGACGACGCTCCAACCGGACCTCGTCGACCGGTCGATGTCGTCGACCTCGAAGACAACCGACGAGCGCACCGTGCCCCACAGCTTCGAGCCGGGCGCGGTAGCGAAGACGACCGCTTCGCCGTCGAGGACGTAGTTGACCGGCAGGATCTGGGGGACGTCGCCGGTGATGAAGCCGAGGCGGCCGACCTCCTGGGTGGCCAAGAGCTGGAGGCACTCGTCGGTTCCGAGGGCCTCGATGCCGCTGTGGGCGTCGAGTAGGCGCATGGTGGACTCCTCATGTGTGGGGCGAAGGGGCCGGGAAGTAGTTGGCATCGCAGCAGGTGACCGGGCGAAGGTGTCGTCCACGCGGGATGCGTGGTCAGTATTCGAAGCAGGGGGGGACGATGAGGACGGGTCGGTGGGAGCCTCTGACGACCTCGGCGGCCGTGCTGCCGTGGATGAGTCGTTGAAGGGGGGTGTGCCCTCGGGTGCCGACGACGGTGAGTGGTGCGTCGATCATGGCGGCTGCGTGGCGGATGCCGGGCGCGGCGCCGTGCGTGGCGTCGAGCTCCCAGCTGGCCACCATCCCGATGCGGTCGATGCGTTGCGCGTGACCGATCAGTCGATCAGCCATGCGGGCTGCGTTTGTGTCGGTGATGATGGTGATGAGGTGGAGGTGATGGACGCCGGCTTGGTTGGCGAGGAGGATCGCTGCGTCGACGATGGTGCGATCGTGATCGCTCCCATCGAGGGCGACGACCACGGTGCTTCCCGACAGGCGGTCCCAGCGGGCGTTCGGGCCGGACACGATGACGGGGCGGCGGGATGCCCGCACCAACGCCCAGCTGGCGCTGGTGAAGGCGAGCTCGCCGATCGCGCTGCGTGCGTGCGAGGTGATGCAGACGAGCGGACAGTCCATGGCGTCGACGGCGTCGCGCACTGCTGCGTCGACGGATGTCGATGTGGTGAGTGCCTCGTAGGTCGCGCGCCTGCGTGAGCGGCGCGCAACGTCCGCGAGGTCGTGGTCGTGGCGGATCGGGTGTGCGTGCACGGAGTCGACGCTGACCAGATGGAGTCGCGCACCCAGGGCGTGGGCGAAGTGGCCGCCGATCTCGACGGCTCGATCTGCCTCCGTGAGGTCGTCGATCGGGACCACGACGACCTTGGTCCGCGTGGTCGCTTGGAGGTCAGTCACGGTTGCGTCCATGTCATCTGGTCCTTTGTCGACGTCGGTCAAGCGTCGTCCCGGGGAGTGGCGTCCCGCCAGGGCCGTAGGTCCGTTCCGTGGCTGCGTCCGTCACATCCGGCGGGACGGTGGGCAGGCCGCCCAAGTGCTCCCTTGGTCATGTCCTCGGCGCACCAAGGTGTGCTGACGCGGCAACAGGCCGCCCGACCGAACGACCGCCGCAGTGGCGATGCGCCCGGCAGGCGGCCTGTTGCTGGGACGACCGGTTTGCCCCTGCTGGGGTTAGTCCTGCTGGGTGCGCTGTGCCGCCTCGGCGACCTTTGCCTTGCCACGCGAGACCTCAGCCTCTGCCTCGTTCTTCGCGACATCGCGGAGCGCGTCGGCCTTCTCCTGCTGGGCCTGGCCTTCACGCTTCAACTTGTCGTTGCCGACGACCGCACCGATCGCCTCCTTGGCCTTGCCCTTGACGTCTTCGACGACGCCCTCGACACCCTCGGCGGTTCCTGACTTGCTCATGTAAATCTTGCTCCTTGGTTTGGGGGGACACCTCCGACTACCCGCAGCCGGCGTGCCTCAGTCCTCCCCGCCAGGACGTTCGGCACGAAGCTCCCAAGGACGACCAGCGTGGGGTTTGACTTGACACGCAAAGGGCGGGCACCGGGTGTGACGCGCGATGCCGGCGGGTAGTGGAGCACCGTGTCAACACCGGCACGGCAATCTGGAGGTGTGTCATGGGATTGGTCCTTGTTCTGCTCGTGCTGGCGCTGCTGTTCGGCGGGGCCGGCCTGTTCATCGAGGGCCTGAAGTGGGCGCTCATCATCGCGGTTGTGCTCGTGGTCGCGTCTGCGATCTCGGGTGTCTCGACCCGCCGCCGCGTCTGAGCAAGCTGCTGGCTGCGTCTGAGCATCGGCTTGCACTGACGGCGGCGAGTGTGCAGGGGCCGGCCGACCCGCTCAGAGGTTCCACCGTGTTCGTGCGCTTGCGATGCGAACGTGGTGGGGCCTCGACGACCGACACGAATTCGGTGAAGGTGGCGAAACACCAACACCGACGAAACGTGTTGGCGGGACGACGGGCGGCGCTTGCCAAGTGTCGAGCGGCCCCTCAAGCTGTCGAGCGGCCCCTCAAGCTTCTGTCCATGTGGCGCCAGAGGTGTACCGGCGGAGTCCGAGGGTAAACGTGGCCCATCCGAGCGCGGTGCATGTCAGCGCGGCGGCGGCGAGGGCGGCTGCGAGCGCCGGGTCGAAGGACTGGGTGAGGCGCGCTGGCACCGAGGCGACGAAGGCGGCGGGCACGAGGACGTAGAGCACGAGACGGGCCGGCCCGCTGAAGATCTCGGCCGGGTACGCAGCCAGCATGAGCATGGCGTGGAACCCGAGATCGCCGCCCTCGCGTCGGCCGGTGAAGAACGTGAGCGAGCCCGTGAACACCAAGAAGCCGGCCAGCACGCAGACGCTGCACAGGGTGCCGAGCGCATAGGCGGTCACCTTGGCCGGCGTGGGTACGCCGGTGGCGAGGAACAGCACGACGCCGAAGGCGATGTCGCCGATGTTGACCGCCTTCACCTCGCGGACGAGGAGGTGGCGCAAGGGGTGGCAGGGGAGCAGGAGCGTTGCGTCGAGTCGACCATCGGCGACGAGGGTTGGCACGTTGCGGGCGTTCGACAACAGCCCGAGCACGATGCCGCCGCTGGTCGTCAGCACGGCCAGCAGCAGCAGGATGCCGTGCTGGTTCCACCCGCGGACAGGGCCGGCGCGATGGAAGAACAGCAGCCAGAA
>JAYUDU010000554.1:0-3058 GCA_043739605.1 Acidimicrobiales bacterium
TCGGGGCGTGCGGACCCGTTCGAGGCGGGCCCGCAGGTGGTGGGTCATGGGGTGCCCGGCAGCTTCCATCGAGATCTCGTAGCTGAGGACGTCGAGGCCGGCGTCGTGGCTGAGCTCGTATCGGCGCGTCGTTGCCTCGACCACCTTCGCCGTAGAGCTGGGCCGCATGATGTCGGAGCCGAGGCGCATCAACCCATTGATCATCGAGCCGGATGAGATCTCGACCACCCCGAAGCCGTGGGCCACGATCAGCTCGACGCCGCCTTCGGGCTGCGCCCTCAAGAAGCCCGATTCCACATGAAGCGTGCGGCCGTCGTCCAGCGCCTTGGTCGTCGACTCGTACGCGAGCAGCGGCTTGCCGGTGATGTCGGCAAAGGTGATCTCCTCCGCGTACGTGAAGCTGTCGATGGTCGGGTACTCGCCGGCCCCTTCGCCCTGCCACGCGCCGATGAGCGCGGCGAACGGGTCGAGGAGGTCGTGCACGTCCGTCCACGTTACGGCGGGCACAGCGACTGTCGCTTACCGTCGCTGCGATGTCGCCCCGCTCGTTCCTGCTCACCGACGACCTCGCGGCGTACGTGGCTGGCCACGTCACCTCGATGGACGACGTCGTGGCCTCCCTCATCGCCGAGACCGAGGCGCTCGGACCCGTGTCCGGCATGCAGATCGCCGTGGACCAGGGCCGGTTTCTGCAGCTGATGGCGACGGTCACCGGCGCTCGCAGGGCTATCGAAGTGGGCACGTTCACGGGGTTCTCAGCGCTGTGCGTGGCCAGAGGGATGGGCTCGGACGGTCGATTGGTGTGCTGCGACGTGAACGAGGAGTGGACGTCCATCGGCCGGCGTCACTGGGAGATGGCAGGGGTGGCCGATCAGATCGAGCTCGTGCTCGCACCGGCGGCCGGGACCATCGCCGCCCTCCCCGCAGAACCGACCTTCGACCTCGCCTTCATCGACGCGGACAAGCCCGGCTACTGGACCTACCTCGACCTGCTGCACCCGCGCCTGGTCCCCGGCGCCGTGGTGCTCGTCGACAACACCCTGTGGTCGGGCGCCGTCGTCCAGCCCGCCGACCCCGGCAGCGATGCCGCAGCGCTCCAGGACTTCAACGACCGCGTGGTGGCCGACGACCGGTTCGAGTCGGTCATCCTCACCATCGGTGACGGCCTCACCATGATCCGTCGGAAGTAGCGGGAGCCCCGGTGCAGTGGACGGTCCACGGCGAGCGAGCCATCTACGAGAGCCCGTGGGTGTCGCTCTGCCTTGTCGACGTCGAGATCAGCGACGGCTTCACGCTCGCCGGCCTCCAGCACTGGCGCCAGTTCGGTGCGTCGCCGTGATTCGCCTTCCCGCCGGCGCGCTCGTCGTGCTGATCGGCGTGCCCGGCTCTGGCAAGTCGACGTTCGCGGCGACGTGGTTCGACGCGGCGTCGATCGTGTCGTCCGATGCGCTGCGAGGCGTCGTCGGCACCTCGCCCGGGGACCAGCGTGCCAGTGGCGACGCGTTTGCACTGCTCGACCAGATCCTCGCCGCCCGCCTGCGACGTGGGCTCACCACTGTCATCGACTCGACCGGGCTCGAACCCGAGCGTCGTGCGGCATACCGGGCTGTGGCCCGGGCCACAGCCCGACCGTGCGTCGTGGTGTACGTCGAGGCCGACGCCGCGCTCTGCAGGAAGCGCAACAAGGCGCGGGCGGCCGATCGACGGGTACCCGATGCGGTCCTCGCGACGATGGTCGCGAAGCTCGAGGCGCTACTGCCGGGGCTCGCCCACGAGGGCTTCGATGCCGTGCACGTCGCTGCGCCACTGACGGTCGTGCCCCCGGATCTGGTCGGTGCGCCGGCCCATGCCGAGGCTCAGAGCACTGCACCGGTGCGGTTGGCGTTCGGACTCAGTGTCGGTCGCTTCGGCGCTGCCGACGACGCCGAGACCTCCATGGCGAACCGTCTGCGGGCCGTCGCTGTCGCAGCAGAGGCCGTCGGCATGCGATCGCTGTGGCTGATGGATCACCTCCGCCAGATCCCCCAGGTCGGCAGAGCATGGGACGACCTCCCCGACCCGTGGCCCACACTCGGCTTCCTCGCCGCCCTCACCGAGCGCATCCGCCTGGGCGCGCTCGTCTCACCCGTGAGCCTCCGTCACCCAGTGCTCCTCGCCCGAGCAGTGGCCGCCCTCGACGTCGTCTCCGCCGGTCGCGCCGAGTGCGGCCTTGGGCTTGGCTGGTTCGCAGCAGAGCATGCCGCCGCTGGCCTGGCGTTCCCCTCGGTAGCGGACCGCTACGCGATGCTCGAAGATGCGCTCGACGTGCTGCCGCTCCTGTTCGGCGCCGGCTCTACGTCGTTCCGCGGGCACGTAATCACGGTCAAGGAGACCGCCGCATACCCCCGTCCGGTCCAGGCCCGCGTCCCACTCCTCGTGGGCGGATCGGGTCCGAAGCGGACGCTGCGTCTCGTTGCCGAGAAGGCCGACGCGTGCAACCTGCGCGGCGGACCCGACGACGTCCGCGCCTCGCTTGCGGCCCTGTACGCCCACTGTGCCGCGGTCGGTCGCGATCCGGCCGAGATCCGCGTGACCCACCTCTCCGAGGTCGCAGTCTCGACCGCGCATCGTCGCCCCGGCGATCACGCCGGTACCATCGACGAGCTCGTTGGGCGGTACCGGGCGCTCGCCGAGGCCGGCGTCGACGAGGCCATCGTCTCCATCCCCGGCCCCCTTGATGCAGACGAGGTCGTGGCGCTGGAGCCGCTGGTCGCCGCCTTCGCGTTGCCGCGCCGGTGAGGCGTGGTGGCGCCGGCCGTGGCTGAGATCGCCGCGCCTGTGCGCCAACATGCCGTCTTGGAGCCCTTCGGGACCGGGACGGACCGCATCCGCACACGATCGGCCGATCGCGGGCGGACCCGGTCGAACGTCGTTGGGATCGTGCCGCTCGAACAGCCGGCCGGCGACGCGACGCGGCCCCGCGTTGTGCGGACGTAGGCCCTCCTGGTCGGCCTCGGCGCCGTGACGGGCCGGGTCCGCACAGAGGATGGTGCCGATCAGGGCGGCGCCACGGATGTGC
>JAYUDU010000555.1:0-3049 GCA_043739605.1 Acidimicrobiales bacterium
TATGCGCGACGCAAGACAGGCGGCGGCAGGCTTGTCCCACGTGTCGAGCCCGAGGTCCCGGGACACCGCACGGATCTCGACCTTGGTGAGCCCCGCCTCTACGAGGGGGAACCGGGCGCCCCGCTCGGCGGCGGCGCGCTGGCCAGGACGGTGATCGTCGAGGTCATCGAGGTTGACGCCAAGCACCACCGTTGCTCCGACGTCGAGCGCCGGCGCGAGCCCGACGAGCACGTCCAACAGCTCTGCCTTGCAGTGGTAGCAGCGGTCCGGGCCGTTCTCGACGTACGCGGGGCGGGCCATCTCATCGGTGACCACCGCCTGCCACCGCAACCCCCAACGGCGTGCGAGGTCTGCGCATGCCTCGACCTCGGCATCGGGGAGTGAAGGGGAGACTGCGGTCGCGCACAGCACGAGGTCCGTGCCGAGGACGTCGGTGGCGACCTTGGCGAGCAGCGCAGAGTCGGCGCCGCCCGAGAACGCGACGACGACCGGTCCCAGCGACTCGATCACGGCCGTGAGCCGACCGAGCGCGGCCACCGACGCGCCGCCAGCGTCGAGCTGGCTCATCCGCCGACGAGCGTCGGCAAGAGGACCTCGATGTCGTCGATCAGGCCGGTGATGAACGTGCCGAACTCACCGAAGCGCGCCGATGCCTCGTCGAAGCGCATCGTGTACACAACCTCCTTGAGATCAGCGGGGTCGTGGGCGAACAGCGTGACGCCCCACTCGAAGTCATCGACACCTGTCGACCCCGTCACCAGCTGCAGGATGCGTCCCCGGAACTTCCGGCCAGATGTGCCGTGCTCGAACATCATCCGCTTCCGCTCCTCGAAGTCGGTGGCGTACCAGTTTGCGTCGGCGACCCTGCGCTTGGTCATCGGGTAGAAGCACATCGCCCGCATGCCCTCCGGCGGAATCTGCGGGTGCAGGCGCGGCGTCGCCATCTCCGGCGGCAGGTCCTTTGCGTACTCGCTCATCTCGGTGAGCGAGACGTAGCTGTCGACGAGATCGAGCCCTGCCCGCTGCAGTGCGGCCTGGAGGCGGCGCAGGTGCCACAGGTCCGGGCCGACGGCAAGGAACCCGATGTCTGCCTTGTGGCCGAGCACGGCGAACGACACGACTTGGTGACCGTCCTCCTGCCCCGCCTTCACCGCGGCGATGACCGCCTCGGCGTCGACGTTGGGGGTCAGCTTGCAGAACAGGTGCAGCGCGCCCCACCCGATGGCGGGCGACACGGGCTCGGGAGCGGCCATGCCCAAAGCGTAGGCGGGCCAGTCCAGTCGCTCACTCGCCCCCGTAGATGCGGTCGAGGTCGACGAGCTCGACGTCGGTCCGGGCGCGGGACGCGCGGACCAGCTCGGCAGTGAAGCCAGCACGAGCAACGAGGATCCGCTTGACCTCGCCGACCGCGACCCGCCGCCGCGGCGGCGTCGCGGCGAGTCGGCCGACGATCACGTCGAGGCGTTCGAGCTCTGCGATCCCCGTCAGCCGGGCACCGGCCTTCACCTCTCCGACGCACAGCACGCGATCACTCGTGACCCCGCGCTCAGTGGCCACCAGATCCAGTTGAGAACGCCCGTCGTTGGCGGCGAAGAGGGACGGCCCGACTCGGTCAACAGTGCCTCCGACCGTCGACGGCGCCGCCCGCTCAGCGATCCACCGAGCAGCCAGCATCTCCATGTGCGGGGCATCGATGAGTCGTGCGATCGTGGCCCTCTCGTCGTTCCAGACGTCCGCAGCCGTCTGACCCGGACGACCCAACCGCAGCTCGTTTGGCTCGACCAGCAGGCGTTGGGTGCGTGCCATCGGCTCGGCAAGCTGGAGCTGAGCCCGTCGATCGTGCAGCGGATCACCCACCGGCTCGATCCAGCCACTGGCGACGAGCACCTCGATCGGGAACGACATCGAGGACTCGGGGCGGCCGAGCGTGCGGGCGATCTCTCCCCGCCGGCGCGCCCCCTCTGCGATCGCCCCCAAGACGCCGAGATAGAGCGCACGATCGCCCAGACTCGGGTCCTCGGCGACGAGCATGCGACCCTCACGGGCGAGGGGAGATGCGGGGTTCAGGAGGTGGCGCTGCGCCCAGCGGGCGACGTCACCCCGCGCCGGGACCTCGCCCACGAGGTCCCGGTACGCAGGCGTGCCACCGACCAGTGCGTGGAGCGAGAACGCCGCCCGCGGGTTGTCGTCGAGGCCCCAAAACGCCGCCGCCTGCCAGGGGTCGAACGGGCGGACAACGAGGTCAAGCGAGGCTCGTCCGCGCAGCGGCGCCCGTGCGTCGAGCAACGCGCGCATCTGGGCATAGGCGGAGCCGCAGAGCACGAGGCGCGTCGCCCCTTCGCGCGCCCGAGCTGGCGTCAGGTGCGCCTGAAGCACGGACGCCAGTCCAGGAACGGCATCGAGCAGGTAGCCGAACTCGTCGAGAACGACGAAGCCGGGACGCCCTGGCGGCGCCGAGAGGATCGTCTCGAAGGCGTCGTCCCACGATCCGAAACCGGGCGGGGCGGCCCCATCCGCACCCACAGCTGCCGGCTGGGTCGCAGGATGCGCTGACCACGCCCGCGCGAGTTCCTTGAGGTTCTGGGCCGACGATTGCTGGCGCGCCTGCCACACCAGGCCACCGACTGCCTGCGAGAAGGCGTCCAGCAACAGCGTCTTTCCTTGGCGGCGTCTTCCGTACACGAGGGCCATCCGCGCCCCGCCCGTCATGTGTGCGAACCGAGCGAGCGCATCCCACTCGATGTCGCGATCAAAGAGCCACGTCGGCTTCACGATGTCCACTCCACTCATCATAGGTGGAGTGGACATCACTTCGCAGCACCGTGGGACGACGCGTGCGCACCGCGCCTTGCCCCGGCACGCGCCGGAGGGCGCCCCGGTGGGGCGCCCTCCGCAGTGTGTTCAGCCCACCAGGGTGGGCTCAGACCGTGTCCGGTCTAGTAGTCGTCCATCCCGCCGCCGCCCATCGGGGCTGCGGACTCCTCGGGCTTGTCGACGATGACGGCCTCAGTGGTGAGGAACAGTGCCGCGATCGAGGCTGCGTTCTGCA
>JAYUDU010000556.1:0-3038 GCA_043739605.1 Acidimicrobiales bacterium
GACTTCTCAGAGAGCACGGTGATGAGCGCGTCCTGGGTGTCGGACGGGATGCGGGTGAGCTCCTCGATGCGCACGATGGCGCCCTCGCGCATGGCGATGGCGACCGGCGAGGGGACCAGCGCCGCCTCGGAGGGGCCCTCGGCGAGCAGCCGGGCGTAGTTCCAGCCGTACCGCAACGCCGCCTCGTCGAGGCCGGCCGTGCCTTGGACCAGCAGTGTCGACCGACCGCTAATAGCCGCCGCGAGGTGCTCCCCCACCCATGTCTTGGCGGTTCCGGGCAGCCCGAGCAGGAGCAGCGCTCGATCCGTCGTCAGTGCCGCGACCGCCACCTCGATGAGGCGTGCATCGCCCATGTACTTCGCCTCGATGGGCGTGCCGTCACCCGCCTCGCCGCCGCAGAGGTACGTGACGACGGCGCGGGGCGACATCGTCCATCCGTCCGGACGCGCGGCGCCGTCACCGGCGATGAGCGCAGCCAGCTCGTGCGCCCAAAGGTCCTCTGCTCGTTCCCGCAGCAGGGTCCCGGTCGCCATGAAGGCATCCTCGCATCCGCGGAGCGTCGCCCGCGCGGGCGGCCGCGCATGGGCAAGGCCGGGATTCGAGCGGCCCAGAAGTTCGCATTCCGATCGTCTGCACCGCCAGAAGTTTCAAGGCGCCGAACTGCCACCACGATCGTGGACGAAGTGCACGAACGTGATTGCCAGTTCTGTGGGAACCGACCTGCGCAGCACAGCGCCGTCCCGCTTCAGCGGCCGCGCGTCAGCCGTCCCGCGGCAGCCGTCCTGCGTCAGGCTCGAAGAGAGCCGCCACCGCAGCGCGTCTGGAGAGCAGCGTCGCCGCCGGCTCGAAGCTGCTTGAAAACGGCCCGGCGACTGCACCGGCGGCCTCCACCACATCAAGGACCGAAGGGACATCAGCCACCGCTACCCGGCTGGCGGCGGCGAGCAGAGCCTCGTAGAGCACGGGGTGACGACTGGGGGAGCCACGGGATTCATAACGACGCGGGGCCTCGGCGTCGTTCGCGAAGGCCTGCGCGACCGACGCGACGACCGCTGAGACCAGCGACTGCGGCCACGGTGCGCCGACCGCGAGGGCCAGCGGGAGCCCAGCTGCCGCGTCGTCGCGCCGGTCGCGATCGAGGATCCCCGCCACGACCGAGGCGCGCTCGCCGGGTCCGATGACGTCGAGCAGCGGGAGGCGCGCCGCCGTCGCCAACCAACCCCAACCCACGAGCAGCGTCGCCCAATCGCCCCGACGCTGCTCGACCGAGGCCCGCGCCCAACCCAGCGCGACCGGCGCCGCCGCACCCGTCGCCGCACCTTCGAGCCGGGCCAGCGCGTCGTGGAGCACGATGCCAGCCGGGTCGAGCCCCGTCGGGGTCCACACGTCGAGGGGGCACGCGGCCACCAGCTGGCGCAACACCGAGGCCGGCCGCTCTTCCGGCGTCGAGCGGGCCGCGAGTTCGATGCCGTCACGCTTCCAGTCCGGGGTCTGCGCCCCGGTGACCAGATCGAGACGTCCGCCCTGGGCTGGGTGACCCGTCGCCACCGCCACCACGTCAGCCAGGCGCGCCGCCATGCGCTGCGCGAGGCGAGACTCGGGTCGGGTTCGAAGGCCACGCATCGCGCCGGCCCTAACGTCGCGATGCCGGTCATCGAGGGCCGCTTCCAACAGCTGCTCGTCGGCAACGGCCCCTGAGGGATCGTCGGCCAGCAGATCGATCATCGCCCGACGATCCGCGCTCGTGTCCGAGGCCCACGTCAGGCCCGCAAGCAGCGCCGCCCGCTGTCTGACCGCCGCATCGGGATCGCTGCGCAGCCGGCGAAGCACGGCGACGCGCGCGGTGCTCGCAGCGGTCGGCCACCAGTCCTCGACGAGCATGCCTTCGGGTATCACGGCCCGCTCGTGCTCGGAGTCACCGAACAGGCGCGCCCACCGCGGGACCAGCGGGGCGAGCCACGGTCCAAGGTCGCCGAGGTGCTCGACAACCCCCGACGGCCGAACCATCGCCAGCTCCATCAGTGCCGGCACCACCTGATCTGGGGGGCGCACACCGCCCGCCGCCGCGGCTTCCAACCACGTCTCCACGAGCGCCCGGGCGGCCGGCTCTGTGGGCGCCGCCTCGACGAATCGCTTGAGTGCCGCCGTGGCGGGGGCTGATGGCGGCCCCAAGACCGGACGCACCGCCGCAGCAGGTACCGGCTCCGTGACCGGGTCGGGGTGCTGGCCAACGCGCGCCGCGATCGCAGCGACACCACCAGCTCGGAGAAGCCGCCGCTCCGGGGGGTCTGGCGGCGCGACCGCAGCACGGATCACCTCGCCGATCTCGATGTCGATGGCACCGACCACCGGCTCATCCACCCGGCTCGATTGCGCGAGCGTTGCGATTGCCCCGGCTTTGCGCTCAGAGCCAACCACTGCGAGCGACCCGATTGAGGCCAGCGCGGCGAACGGACCTCCGTTTGGACGCTGACGGTGCCCGTGCCATGCGCCGCTGTCGAGCCCGACAAGTGCGCCATCAACGATGGCGGACAGGGCGAGCAGTGTCTCGCCGTCCCACTCGCCGACCACGTGGATGAGCCTCCCCCGGCCAGCCCCGATGAGGTCGAGCGGAACGCCGGCCACGGGAATGCACGTCCCCGAGACATCGACGAGGCGCACCCCAACGGCGCCTTGTGGCGTGCGGGCCGCCACCCCCAGACGGTCTTCAACGACGTCCATCACGGGCACCGCTGCGACCGGGCCGACCACCACAGGCGTTGCGTCGTGCCACGGTGAACGGGCGACGAGGGCCGCGTCGGTCTCGAGTACGCCGGCCGCGTCGACCGCAGTCGCCGCGGCAAACGCCAGCGCCGCAGCAACGGCTTCAGGATCGGGCCGCGTCGTCGCCACATCGCTCTGGTCGACGGCCAAGACGCAGCGAAGGCGCGTGGTTCCTGGATAGCGATGAGCGGTGCCAGCCACGACGTCGCCGACGCGGTAGCTGGGATGCGGCGGCGCGACCGTTGGGCCGTGATCCAACACCAGCGCCCATCCTC
>JAYUDU010000557.1:0-3030 GCA_043739605.1 Acidimicrobiales bacterium
CGTTGAGGCCGGAGGAGCAGTGGCGCTGGATGGTGGCGCCGCCAGTGGTGACGGGGAGCCCACCAAGGAGGGCGGCAAGGCGGGCGAGGTTGGCGGCGCCGTGGGAGCCGTTGCCGAGGTAGACGTCCTCCACGGCCTCAGGCTCGACACCGGACTTGGAGACGGCGTGACTGATGGCGTGAGCGGCCATGGTCATGGCCGGGGTGTGGTTGAACCCGCCGCGGCCAGACTTGGCCAGGCCGGTACGGGCGTATGAGACGACGACTGCTTCGCGCATGGTCGGGTTTCCCTTCGTGACGATTCATGGAAGAACGATCGGTGATGAACGAACGGGCCGGACCGTACTCGGCTCACGCCGTCCCCACGTGGTTCCGTCGGGTCAACGGTCGCGCGCCAGTGGCGTCCGGTGCGCCACGAACCGATCGCAGCCGCTATTGGAAGAATTCGCCGGCATCCGAATCGGTGGGCGCGACGGTTGGGCCCGGCGCGCCAGCTTCGAGGGCGTGGGCGTGACCCTCGACACCGATGGCGACCGTGGTGCCAAGCTCCGGCGGTGCCGTGGGCCCGGGCAGGCGGGCGGTCACGGTCGCGGGGATCGGCCCGGCCATGCGGATGGTGACCAGCGCGGCGTCGCCCATGTACTCGGTGCCGGTGACGATGCCGATCGGTTGTTCGTGACCAGCGCCAGGTCCACGGCCGGGTTCGCTCAGTCTGATCTGCTCTGGCCGGATGGCCAGTGGCCTGCGCCCATCCGGCGCCTCCACCCGCAGCCGACCGAGCGGAGTCATGGCCATCCGGTCGCTCACATCCGCCTCGACGATGGTCACATCACCCACGAAACCTGCGGCCCAGGTGGTGCGTGGCGTGGCGTAGATGGCTTGGGGAGTCCCGGCCTGGATGATGCGACCCTCATGCATCAAGACGACCTGGTGACCGAGCGAGAGGGCCTCGTTCTGGTCGTGGGTGACGAGCAGCGCCGTGACCCCGGCGAGGGCGAGAACGTCCCGGACGTCGGTGCGCAGGCGTCGTCGCAGGCCCGCGTCGAGCGCGCTGAACGGCTCGTCAAGCAAGACGAGGTGCGGGCGGTTCGCCAGGGCACGACCGAGGGCGACGCGCTGACGTTGCCCGCCCGACAGCTCGTGGGGGCGGCGGTGGCTCAGCCCGTGGAGGCCGACGAGCTCGATGAGCTCCTCGACGCGGGCGGCCCGAACCGCTCGATCCGCACGGCCGCGTCGGGCGAGGGCGAAGCCGATGTTGCCGGCGACGGTGAGGTGCGGGAACAGGGCACCGTCTTGGGGGACATAGCCGACTCGGCGGTGCTCCGCGCGTACGTGCTGCTCTGCATCATCGACGATGGTGTTGCCGATCGTGACGGTGCCGGCCTGCGCGGCCACGAAGCCTGCCACGACCCGCAACAAGGTGGTCTTGCCGCAACCGGACGGTCCGAGGACGCAGGTGAGGCGTCCGGCTTCGAGGGTGAGGTCGAGGTCTTCGATGACCGCAGTGGTGCCGTACCCGGCCCGAAGCCCGACGACGGAGACGGCGTTCATCGACCGGCCGGCTGCGCGGTGCCGAGGCGAACGAGCAGCGCCGTCGGGATGGCCGACACGAGGATCATGACGGCGGCGTAGGGCGCGGCGGCGCTGTAGGCCAGACCGGAGGTGTAGCCCCAGTAGCGCGTTGCCAGGGTCGCCAATCCGGTTGGCCGAAGGAGCAGCGTCGCGGTGAGCTCCGTCGTCGCCGACAGCCACACCAGCGTGAGCGCTGCGCCGAGTCCGGGTGCGATGAGGGGGCCGGTGACGCGGAGCAGCACCTGGTGAGACCTGAGGCCGAGACTGCGCGCCACATCCTCCACACCAGGCGGCACTCGCACGATCGCGGACCGGACCGCGACCAGCGCGAGGGGAAAGAACAGCACCACGTACGCCGCCTCGAGGAGGAGCGTCGACTGGTAGACGATGCGGACGTGGTGGACGGCGACGGTGACGAAGGTCAGGCCGACGGCGACGCCAGGCAACGCTCGTACGAGGTAGATGCTGCGTTCGATGACCTGTGCGAGGCGACCCGGGTGCCGCACCGTCATGAGCGCCACCGGAAGCGCGAGGCTGGTGGTGATCATCGCGGCGATGGCGCCAAGCCACAGCGACCGTCCCGTGGCGGCGACGATGGATCCGGGCGGGAGGGTCGTGGCTCTGTCGCGGACCGCCCACGTGACGATCGACCAGATCGGGACGCCGAGTCCCAGCGCGACGACGCCCAGCAGGCCGATGGCGACGACAGGCGCGAGCGCGCCGAGCGGCATGGGCGCGGCCGGTGTCGTGGCCGCCGCGCTGGCGCGGATGCTGCGGGTCCGGCCCAGTACGACGTACTCGGCAGCGAGGAACGCGAGGCCCAGGGTGCACAGCGCGAGCGTGAGGAGTGACGCCGCGCCTGCATTGAAGCTGAGCGAGTACTCGCGGAAGATCGCCGTTGCGAAGGTGGGAAAGCGGAGGGCCGCGAACGCTCCGTACTCGGCGAGCAGGTACAGGCCGACGATGAGGATGCCGCCGGCCAGCGGGAGCCGGATGGTGGGGAGCGTGACGCGGGTGAACCTCCGCAGCGGGCCGAGCCCGAGACTTCTGGCCACGTCGTCCGCGCCACCGTCGGCGTTGCGAAGGCCGGCTGCGACGGGCAGGAACACCCAGGGATAGAGGCTGAACGTCATGACGAGCGCGGCCCCCCACAGCCCGTGGACGGCAGGAAACAGCGACACCCAGCCGAAGCCTGCGACGAACTCTGGGACGGCCAGCGGCAAGACGAGGAGCACGCGCCACACGGCGCGACCGACGAGGTCGGTTCGCTCGACGCACCACGCAGACCCGACGCCGACGACCGCACATCCAACGCTGACCAACACCGCAAGCTGGACGGTGTGGGTCGCCAGCTCCGGAAGGATCGGTCGTCGGGCCAGTCGGCGCGCCTGAGCGCTCCCGGCGGCCACCGCCTGCACGAGCACCGCTCCGAGCGGCACGACCAACACCGCAGTGATGG
>JAYUDU010000558.1:0-3020 GCA_043739605.1 Acidimicrobiales bacterium
GTGCGCAGCGTCCGGTAGGCCTCGGCCGCAACCGATCTGGGCGCGCTGACGGCCACCGTCTCGGCGAACGAGTCGTTCTTGCGCATCGCGATGTGCGGGATCACACCGAGCGTCGGCAGCCCGCTGACCGTCTCGAGCGTCGCCTTGTCGCGGATCCTGTCATCAAGGAAGTCCCGGAGGAAGGCGAGACCAACGCCGAGGAGCAGCCCAAGGACCACGCCGAGGACGGCGTTGCGAACCGGTTTGGGGGCGACGGGGCTGGTGGGTACCAACGCGGGCCGCAGCACCCGCAGGGCACCGGCCTGCTTGAGGTTGGTCGACAGCTCCAGCTTGTCGAGCTGACCCTGATAGAAGGTGAGCTGGCCTCGTAGCTGGCCGATGAGAGGGTCGATCTCCGTGGCCTTCTGGATGCGCTGCGACTGCAATGCCGCCACCTGCTGGTCTCTGGCGGCGGCGGCGCCACCGCTGCCCTGCACGGTGGCGATCTGGCCGTCGATGGCCAGCAGCGGCACCTGCAACGCCGACACTCGCTGCTGGAGGTCGGTGATCTTGGCTTGCACGCTGTTGCCGTACGTCAGCAGGTCGTTGACCTGCCGGTCG
This sequence comes from Acidimicrobiales bacterium, assembly GCA_043739605.1. Lineage (GTDB taxonomy): Bacteria > Actinomycetota > Acidimicrobiia > Acidimicrobiales > JAUJNH01 > JAYUDU01. Next base: position 601 of record JAYUDU010000558.1, read on the forward strand.
ATCCGGAACTGCAGGTACGAGTCGACGTATGCGTTGACCAGCCCGGTGATCTCCTTGGGATTGACGCCATCCGCCGCCACCGTGATGACGTCCGCGTCGGTGGCCTCCGCGGACGCGGAAACGATCTTGGGGTCCAGGCGGCCGGTGTAGCGGCTGCGCACATACGACTGCACCTCGGCGCTCTCGATAGAGCGGATCTCGTTGCTCAGCGTGCGCTGGGCGGGCGACCCGTTGCCGGCGCTGTTGCCGAGCGGGTCGGCGGCCGGGGTCGTCTGCAGCAACACCTGCGCCGTCGTGCGGTACACCGGCGTCTGGCGCACGGAGTAGCCGACGGCAATCGCGGTGACCCCAACCGCGACCAGCACCACCAGCACCACTCTCCGGCGGAGGACATCGAGGTAGTACCGGAGGTCAAGAGCGGCTTCGTCGTCCAAAACGTGACGACTGTAGGGCCGCAGACCCTCCTACCGCCCATCGACCTGGTCGGCATCGTGCAACGGCCCCTCGGCGAAGGACCCGAAGTCTGCGGGTGGTTCACCAAAATCCTATCTGTGTGATATGTTGTCGACATGCGTAAGGGCTCAACGCTGGCGCGACTGCTGCAGGTTGCTGTTGGCCAGCATGGCTTCATCACGCCAGCCACAGCTGGCGCCGCTGGCGTGGACCCCGCCCGGTTGCCCGTCATGCTGGCGCGCGGTCAACTCGAGCGACGGGGCAGAGGCTTGTACCGCATCCCGCAACTGCCCGCCGGGAAGTACGACGATCTTGCCGGGGCCGTCCTGCGAGTCGGCCACGGCGCGGCCGTCTCGCACGCGTCGTCCCGCTATCTCCATGGCTTGACCGACGCGCCGCCTGAGACGATCCACATCACCGTACCGACTTCGTCGCGAGTTCGGCGCGGCGGCCTTGCTGGGATCACGATCTGGCGGGAGGACCTCGCGGCCAGCGACCTCACGACTCTCGACGGCATCCCGACCACCACAATCGACCGCGCGAAGCGCGAACACCCTGGAGTAGGCGGTTCGGCCCGCTCCAAGTCGCTTGGTGATGGTCTCCCCAGCGGCGACGATGGGGGGGTGGAACGACCGCGGGTGGAGCTGATCGACGGCAAGGTGCTGTACGACGGCCGATCGCTCATCGCGTGGGCATCACGAGTGGCCGACCGGATCGTCGAACGGTGCGATGCCAGTCGCGTCGTCCTCTACGGCTCGGTGGCGCGTGGCGATGACGGGCCCGACTCAGACATCGACCTGCTCGTCGTCATGCCGATCGTCGGACGTCGCCACGACACATCGGTCCGCGTGCTCAACGAGCTTCGCGACCTTCCGGTGCCGGTCGACATCACCGTGGTCGACCCCGCACACCTGGACGAGGAAGCCCTCGTCCCCGGTGTCGTGCGCGCCGCAATGCGCGAAGGCAGGATCCTTGTCGCCGCGTGACCGCACAGACGTCGCTCGCCGATGGTTGCGATGGGCGGACGAAGACCTCGCTCTCGCCGAGCACGCCGCTGCCGACCCCGACGTGGTTGCCCGGGGCGCGTGTGCATGGGCGCACCAAGCTGCCGAGTAGCGCTGCTGCTTCGCCAGGCGCTGGAGGAGGCGGTCCGCAGCCACTGGTCTCGCCCGTCGCAGGACCTGGTGTGTGCCGCGGCAAGACCCAGCTCCTGTTCGCCGCCGAGCATGTCGACCCGTCGATGCGCGAGGTGGCGCTCGAGGCCCACTACGTCTGGGAAGCCCTCAGCAACGCCACCCACATCGACGCCGGCTACGAGCTCGGCCCGACGGCGGCCGAGATGCGCTCGTGGGCAAGGGTCGTGGCGGCGCTGACGTCGTAGAGCTGTGGCCGTTCGGCCGGGCGCTCGTCGCGGCGGGCCGAGTTCCATGGTGGGGAGGTGTTCGCAGCGCGACCGGTTGCGCAGGATCGCGTGGAGGCCGACCAGCTCCCGGTGATCGGTGCGCGGTGAGGCCAGTCGGCTCGACCCGCTGCTGAAGCACACGTCCCCGCCCAGTCAAAGCCGTCGGCGACCGCGAGCGAACTAGTGTTCGCTCTGTGGCGGGCGCACGATGACGACTCGGTTCCGCTTCTACCGCACAGCCCAGCGCGACACCGTCCGAGAGGAGCTCGCTGCGTTGCCCGCGCACGGCAGAGCGGCCGTTGTCGAGGCGATGGTTCGTCGCCGCCACGACGCATCTCTGGCGAACGAGATCAAGCCGATCGCTGGCGACATCCTCGAGCTCCGAGCGACGTCGGGCGGCCAGGCCTTCCGGCTCCTGTTCGCCGCCGAGGGCAAGGGCCACGTTCTGCTGGCCCTGGTCGCCTTCGAGAAGAAGACCCGCAAGACGCCGAAGGCGACTGTCGACCTCGCCAAGCGTCGTCTCAGCGACTGGCGGGCGAGCCCTCCGCCCGATCGGCAATGACCG
>JAYUDU010000559.1:0-3014 GCA_043739605.1 Acidimicrobiales bacterium
ATGCTGCGGATGGTGGCCCTCAGCCTCCGACCGTCGGCCCTCAACGTCGCGATCGCTGAGGCCGGTGGCGTCGTCGTCGGCGACGCCGGCGCGCTCGAGGCGGCCCTGGTGGCCGAGGCGCGCGCCCTGGTGCTGGTCGACGACGCCGAGCTGATCGAAGACATCCCAGGGGGGGTCCTGGCGGGGCTGGCGCGAGGCCAGCATCGAGGCGTCGCACTTGTCGTCGCCGGTCGCGCCGACCTTCTCGCCAGCGCGTACGGTCACTGGACGCAGGCGGCGCGTCGGCCCCGGGTCGGTCTGGCCCTCCGTCCGACCAGCGATCTCGACTTGGCCTTGCTCGGCGCGGCGCTGCTGCCCCGTACGCCGGTCCCCCTCGCTCGGCCAGGGCGGGGCGTCCTCGTCGTCGATGGCGTCATCGATGTGGTGCAGGTGGCGCGGTGACCGCGCCGTCGGGTGCTCCGTGGCCGCCGCCGCCGCCACCCGATCTCGGGCTGCCGCCGCCTCCTCCTGCCGCGCCGAGGCCGAGCCGTGCCCGCGGCGTCGCCTTGTGCGTGCTGGTCGGAGGTGCGCTCGTCGGGGGCGGTGCACCTGCGGTGGCGTCGGCTCTGCGTCGACCGATCACCGAGGCGGTGCTCGTCCCAGAACCGATGAGATCGTGCGCGCCGATCGGTCTGATAGGCGGCGGAATGGGAGCTGGAGCGATCAGCGCCGACATCAGCGGCGATGGCTGTCCCGAGCGGTTGGTCGTCAGCGGCGCCATCGTTGTCGCCCCTGGCATCGCGGCCGGCGGTGACCGTAGGGCGTCGCTCGCCGGACCGGGACCGAGCGGCGCCGGGCGTCCCCGTTCGGCTCTGCTCGTCGGCGACTGGGCGTGCAGCGGTGCGCTGGGCCCGGCGTGGCGCACCCCCTACGACGGCTCCATGCGGACGTGGCGATCCTGGGCCGCACTCGTCAACGGAGACGCGCCGACCATCATCACTGGCCCGCCGGGCGACGGCCCGCTGACCGTCGTGGCGCCGCGGGCCGGACGCTGCGCGGTCGTCCGAACCGCATCGAATGCGCTCGGAGGTGCGCCGCGGTCACACCCGCAGGCTACGCTCGGCAACGACACACCATGAGAACCCGTGCGGTCCCCCTTGCACCCACGGGAGGCGCTCGGCTCGCGGTTTGCTAATCGGACGAATCGCACGAATCGCCCAAACGTTCACATCAGCCTCCCCCACCCCAAACAGGAGATCCCATGGCCAAGGACACAAGCCAATGGCTCAGCACCCGCGAGACCTGCGAGCAGCTCGGCATCACCCTGCGCACGCTCTACCGCATCATCGATGAGGGCCAGCTGCCCTGCTACCAGCTCGGCCGCGTCTACCGCATCAAGGCCGAGGACGTGCAGACGTTCCTCAACAATGCCCTGGTGCAGCCAGGCTCGCTCGCTCACCTCTACCCAGAGCCCCGCGGCGAGGACGCCTGATCAGCCGACCGCTCGGCTGGTCCACAGGGCCGCCTCGGCCTCCTCCGTGAGGTCGAGCGGGTGCATGGCCATTTCGATGCCCGCCCACAAGGTCTTCGAGAACGGATAGCTCACCACCGGCAGCAGCGTTGCCGCGAACAGGCCGAGCGACCACGGGATCCATGCCGCGATGCCCGCGCCGGCCAGCCGAGCGATCAGCAGGAACATCGCGAACATCAAGACACTGAGGGACACCCCAAGGTTCAACATGTAGGCGCCAAGGAAGAACGCAGACTCCGGGGTGCGTTCGAATCGGTGGCCGCATCGCGGGCAACGTTCCACCATGGTCAGCCACGCCGAGAACAGGTGCCGGCCGCCGCATCGCGGGCATCGGCCGAGTGCCCCGCGAACGATCATGCGTCGGGCCGGCGGTCCCTGGCGGGGGGGAGGTGGCCCACCGGGCCCTCCCAACAAGCCGAACCGGTCGCGCTCGGCGGACGACGATGCCGGCCGTTGGCTCGGGATCGGCATGAGCGAAGTCTCCCACGGCCGGCAGTGCACGCCAGTTCCGCAGGTGTTCACGTCGTCGCGCCCCACGGCCGCTCATTCGGCGCGAGCATTGGTCCATGGCATTCTGGCGACCCAAGCTCCTCTCCATCCCGACGCCTGCCGAGGCGCTGCCCGGCCGCTCGACCCCGATGGCGGGGATGCGCCCGCACGCGGTGACCGGCCACAGCTTCACGCCGCCGTTCCCGGACGGCTTCGACACCATCGTCGTCGCCATGGGCTGCTTTTGGGGCGCAGAGCGCAAGATGTGGCAGACGCCAGGCGTGTGGACGACCGCCGTCGGTTACGCGGGCGGGTCGACGCCCAACCCGACGTACGAGGAGGCGTGTTCTGGGCGCACCGGCCACACCGAGGCCGTGCTGGTCGTGTTCGATCCCAAGGTCATCGACCTGGATGGTGTCCTTCGCGTGTTCTGGGAGGGCCACGACCCCACCCAGGGCATGCGGCAGGGCAACGACACCGGCACCCAGTACCGCTCTGGGATCTATTGGACGTCTCCGGGCCAGCGTGCCACCGTCGAGGCCAGTTGCGACATGTTCGCGAAGGCGCTGGCCGATGCCGGCGTTGGTAGCGAGATCACCACAGAGCTGGCGCCTGCCGGCGAGTTCTTCTACGCCGAGGATTACCACCAGCAGTACCTCCACAAGAACCCCGGCGGCTACTGCGGCCTCGGTGGCACCGGGGTCAGCTGCCCGGTCGGTATCATCTGACGCTCACGCCTGCGGCGGGCGCCGGGTCCTCAGCGGGGGTGCGGGTGGAGGTGGCGTAGGGGGATGCGCCCCTCCACCGGATTGCCTGGCTTCAAGCCAGCGAGCAGCTTCTCCGTCGCCGCCGCGATCTCTGTGACCGCGGCGTCGAACACGTCGGCGTCGACCTTGGATGGCGAGCGGATGCCGCTCAGCTTGCGGACGTACTGCAGCGCTGCGTCGCTGACGTCAGCCGGGGTGGGGTCGACCTCGGACCGGTGCAGTGGACGGATCGAGCGGCACATGCAGAG
>JAYUDU010000560.1:0-3001 GCA_043739605.1 Acidimicrobiales bacterium
GCTTGCCGGAACGACCATCGAGCGGGAGCGTGTCACTGGCCTCGCCCTTGTAGCTGGCCGGATGGTTGCAGATCTGCTTGAGCGCGGTGATGGCGGCGAGGATGGCGCCCTGCTTGGCCTCGCCCCCGATGGCGGCGGGGTCAACGACGAGACCGTCGAGCACTGCCTGATAGAGGCCGATCTGTTCTGCCGTCATCGAGCAATGGTCGAGCTGGTCGATGCGGTCCGGTAGCTCCGCAGCTACCTCCGGCTCTGACTTGGTGCGGCGGAACACGAGGATGCCGTTGAGCGCACGGAGGCCAGCCTCGCCAGGACCGGCCAGTTGGGCGATGAACGCAGGACGCGGGCCGACGAGGCCGGGGTTGGTGTAGTCGAGAATGGACCACAGGTCGCCGAGGCCGTTCTCGATCGGCGTGCCCGTGAGCGCGATCCGGCTCCGTGATGGGATGTTCCGCAGCAGCCGGGATGTCTCGGCCGCCGGGTTCTTGATGGCCTGCGCCTCGTCGAGCACGACGCGGTCCCAGGTGATGTCGCTGATGGCATCGACATCGCGCACCGCGGTGCCGTAGGTGGTGATGACCAGCTGGGCGCCGCGCAGCTCGCGCGCCAGCTGCGACGCGGACGCTCTTGATGCGCCGTGATGGACCACGACCTTGAGTCCTGGCGCGAACTTGGTGGCCTCGGCCTTCCAGTTGCCGACGACGGCCGGAGGGGCGATGACGAGCGTCGGGGGCATCGGCTCTGGTGCAACCTGGCCTGCCACCGACTCCTCGTGCGCCGCCAGCCGACGAGTGATGTGGGCGAGGATCGTCGGGGTCTTGCCGAGTCCCATGTCGAGAGCGAGGCAGCCTCCGAGGCCCGTCGCGTCGAGGAACCCGAGCCAGGCAACCGCTTCTGCCTGATAGCTGCGGAGCTCGCCCGAGAACCCAGCCGGCCGGGTGACGGGTTCGAGGCTGGTGTCTTTGGCCTTCTTGAGAAGGTCTGTCGCCCAGCCGGAACCGTCGATGCTGATGCCGCCGGCAAGCGGCGTGCCATCGAGACCGACGGCCAGACGCAGGACGTCGGCCCCACTGAGCTTGGTGGTGGTCGCCCGCTCGGCGAGCGCGGCTGCGGCCTCTCTGAGGTCGGCCCTGTCCAGTTCGACCCACTGGCCCCGTGACCGCACCAGCGGTCGGGCCTCGTTGGCCAACCGCGAGATGTCGGCCGCGGTCAGCTCGACATCGTCGAACAGCACGGTCCACGCAACGTTGACCAGCTGCTGGGCGCCGACCTTGGAGTCGCCGGCCGGGCCCGTGAACAGCTTGAGGGTCGGCGTGAGGTTGCGCCGAGACAGCGCAGGCACTCGCACGTCGAAACCGGCAAGGTCGAGCACTGGTCCCGTGACCGTCATCAGCGTCCACGCCTCGGCCTGGCTGAGCACGACCATGCCTCGTCGTTGACCGCCCCCTCGCATGAGGATGGGCAGCAGGCGCTCGAGGCGATACAGCTCGCCCGCCATCTGCTTGGGGTTCTTGCCGCTGACGAGCGCGGCCTCCACCGGCACCAGCTGATCGGCGGCATCCTCGCCAAGCACAGACAACAGCCACGCACCATCGCGATCGGGCGGCTCCAACTGCACAACGAGACGGGTCCGAGCGAGGCCTTCGACGGGTCGGATCCAACGCTCCAGGCGCGTGGTGACGGCCGTACCGGCGGAGATGGGTGCCACGAACGTCGAGCCGTCGAGCCGCGTCATGACCGCCTCGGCGACGTCAGTCGCCGACTGCGGTGACGGGGGTGGCGCGGGAAAGTCGAGCCGCTTGGCACCCTCCGCGACGATGGCGTCGACGACGCGGGCGAACACGCCGTGCACGATGGCCCTGCCCTCGGCCTTCGCCAACGCCAGCACGGGCGGCGGCATGGCCGCAGCAAGCTCTGTGATGACGGCGTCGTCGACGAGGGCGGGCGACCAGCGAACGCCGAGATCGAGGCGGCCGTCGGACCGCTTCGACCCGTGCAACGACGGCACGACACCGCCCCGCGAGACGTGACGCACGGCGGCGAGCGCGACGCGGGCAAACCAGATGACGCTGGCACCGACACCGTCGCCGCCCAGGCCGCCCGCCACCGCAACGAGCCAGCCGAGCGCCGGCGCGATGCCGATGGAGAGCGCGCCTGCTGTCGAGCCATCTGGGAGCGAAACACCCCGGTGAGGAAGCCACCCAGCCGGAGGGCCACCGATGGCTTCGAGCCGGTCCGATAGGGCTTCGTTGTCCGCGGCGGGAACCCCGGGCCCGCCGGCCCACGCGACGATGTGGCCATCCGACCACGAAGCCTGCAGGCGAACCTCTGCGGGTTGTGCTTGGAGCGTCGGGTCCAGCTCGATCGTGTCTGGCTCCGGCTCCGTCACCGCCTCTGGCACCGGGTGCTCGACGACGACGCCCGGCAGTACGGGGGGGAACTCGTCGGCCCCGCGCTCGATGCCGAGCAGGCGGTCGTAGGCGTCCTCGAGACGGGCGAGCCACCCGACGATGTCGGCCACTGCCTGATCCCGAACGGGGCCACGCAACGCCACCGCGGCGTCGAGATCGTCCTCGGTCCGGTCGAGCAGCCGTTCGAGCACGCGCCGCCATGTGGCGGCGTCCGTGGCCAGGCCAATGGCCTGCGCCGGGGTGGCGTCGTGGTCGGCGTCGGCCCAGACGGCGGCCTCCCAGTCGGCCCGCGACCAGGCCGGCTCTCTCGGGGGGGTCGTCTCCGTGCGCTCTGCGAGATCGGTCATCGCTGGTGGCGGGCGCTCCTCGGCGCCGTGCTCCCCCGTCACCCGAACGGCAGGAGCAGCTCGGCATCTCGGGGCAGCGATGGCCTCGATCGGCCGTGCCGTACCCGCCGTCACCTCATGGCAACGACCGAACGCTCCTGAGGTTATCGCACCGTGCGGTCAGACGGCGAGCGGGGCACCCAGCTTGGCCTTCGCGTCAGCCCGAGGGAAGGGCGCGTCGAGGACCGGCATCTCCAAGAACGG
>JAYUDU010000561.1:0-7739 GCA_043739605.1 Acidimicrobiales bacterium
CGGATGTGACTGCCATCGACATCGGCGTCAGCCAACTAGATGCAACTAGATGCAACTAGATGTCGTCGGCGGTCCGCATGAGGAGCTGCCGGTCGACGGGCGGCGCCACGATGACCATGGTGACAGTGGTGCCGTGCTCGTCTGACCGGAACGTCACCTCGTCGACCGACGTCTTGATGATCGGGATGCCGAGGCCACGCTCGTAGTCGAGTCGCGCCGGGTCAGTGACCGCGGGGTGCTCCGGGAGGGCCATGGGGTCGAAACCAGCGCCCCGGTCTTCGACGACGACGACGAAGCGCTCCTCGTCCTCTTCGATGCGGACCGCGATCGGCGCGTCGGGAGTACCGGCCTGCTGGTGCGCTTCGACGGCGTTGGTGCACGCCTCTGAGAGCGCGAGGACGAGGTCCGCAACGCGTTCGTCGGACACGATGCGGCGGCGACGCACTGCGGCGGCGACGGTGAGACGCACGATGGACACGAGGTCTGGCCGCGCCGGGATGTCGAGGGCAAGGACGAACGCGGCCACCCTCGTCGCTCCGTCAGCCTGGCGCGAGGGCGTCGTCGACGCTGTCGTGCATGCGGAAGGCGCGGTCGAGGCCAGTGATCTCGAACACCTTCCTGATGCGAGGTTGCGTGACCACCACGATGAGGTCTCCATCGGCGCTGCGTAGCCTGCGCATCGCGCCGATGAGCACGCCGAGGCCGGTGGAGTCGAGGAAGTCGACCTTCTCAAGATCGACGATGATGGTTCGGCGTCCGTCTGCGACCAGCGCGTGGAGCCGTTCGCGCAGCGTCGGCGCCGTCGCCATGTCGACCTCGCCCTCGACCGTGACGACGGTGACGTCGCCCGCGCGGTCGCCCACTTCAAGCCGCAGATCCACCACGATGAACCTACTCCGATTCTGCGCGCTGACCCGGCATCTGCGGTGGTGCGCCAGGAAGCGGACCGGCAACGAACCTCACGCGCTTCGCCACATTGACCGCGTGGTCGCCGAGGCGTTCGTAGAAGCGAGCGACCAATGCCATCTCGATGGCGACCGGCACGCTGAGCACGCCGGAAGCGATCTCGGCCGTCAGGCTGTTGTGCAACTCGTCGAGTTCGTCATCCCTCGCATCGATGCGGGCGTGCGCTGAGGGGTCGCGCTCGGCGTACGCGTCGGCGGCGAGACGCCACATCTCGACCCCGACGGCGCCCATACGTGCGATGAGCCCGCGCACTCTCGGGGTCAGCTCTGCGTCGAGCCCCTGAGCGGCACGGGTTGCGATGTGCTCGACGAGGTCACCGGACCGTTCGAGCTCTGGGACGATCCGCAGCACCGACAACAAGAAGCGGAAGTCTCCGGCGACGGGGCCCTCCAAGAGCATCTCGCGCTGCACGAGCCACTCGGCTCGTTGGTACAGCTCGTCAACGAGCGCGTCCTTGCGCATGATGGCCCGGCCCGCCTCCCTGTCACCAGCGAGCAGCGCGTCCGTCGCGGCGCCAAGTCCCTCTGAGACCAAGGCGAAGAGCTGGGTGACGACGGCGTCGACCTCCTCGAGCGCCTTACGGAACCCTTGTCGCAGCTCGGTCATCGGGGTGCCTTCATGATGTTCCATCGTGGCCGGAATCGGGAGGGGGCGTCGACGTTCGACGTCGTCGGGAGCTGCGAGCCCGCAGCGGCGGGGCCGGCTGAGGAGCCGGAACCGATGCGCGTTGACGGCGCCTGGCCGCGCGGAGGGGCCGGTCTGTCACCGTCGGGACTGCGGCCAGCACTTCGTCGTGGGCACCGGCCAACGTGGCCCGCCGCGCCGCGAGACTGGCCCTTCCCACTGCGAGCGGCGCATCGCTCAGCGCCGCAGGGTCGGCCGTCACATGGGGGGTTGCGGAGCTCGTCCACGGAGCCGGCTCGACAGCCATGGTCGCTGCATCCAACATCTCGGCTGCCTCCTCAGTGCGCAGGCGAGCCCGGAGGAACAACAGGTGGCTGACGAACGCCAGCAGCGCAAGCGCCGCGGCGGGATAGAACAGGGGAGGGACGCGCGTCTCGCCAGCGACGCGGGGCCCGAGGGCCGCCTCCGGCCGTGGGCCGTCTCCCTCGGTCTCGTCGGCCGGCAGCGTCCTGTAGGGAAGCGTGGCTTCATAGGTGCCGTCGGCGAGGCTGGACGCCGTCGTCTGGTTGAGGGCATCGGCGTACGCACGCAGATCGGGTCCCTTGAGCGTCGGGCTTCCACTGGGCCGAAGGATGACCGTCAGCGGGTTGGTGGTTCCCGCGCGCGCGCCGGGTTGCACGGTCGTCAGCGTCGTCGAGCGTGGGGCCGTCACGTTGGACGAGGACGAGCCCTGTCCTGGGGTGGTCGATGTGCTGGATGTCGACGGGGGTGCAGCAACGGTCGCAGTGGCTTCGCTCGGATCGCTGGCCACTTCGGTGCCCGTGTCTGCGCCCTCGCGCACCGCGAGCAGGCGGTAATCGGCGGTGCCACCGGTGTCGCGCAGCGTTGAGTCGACGTACGACGTTGCGCTGGCCGCGGGGATGTCGGCGATGGCGGCGAAGCTCGTCGCCGGCTGGATGCGGCGGCCGACGATGTACCGAACGAGATCGGGCTCGGTGTTGCGCGCCCACCGAACGGCGACGGTTCGATCGCTGTTGACGCTGACAGCAAGACCTGTGACGGGCGCCGGTTGACGCTGCAGGCGGAACGAGCGAGCAACGGCGGCGGTCTGGCCCTGACACAGCGCGCTGCCGCCGCTGTCGTTCGTCGCCGTCGCGACCAGCTTCCAGTGGCCGTTGCGGATGAGGTCTGGGCTCTGCAGGTCGAAGTTCGAGGCGGCAAGGTCATACGCGCCCGCCGCCGACTCGCCGGTGCCGATTCGACCGAAGGCGAGATCGAGGTGACGCGTCCCGCAGTTGACCGTGAACGAGCCGCGCACCGGGATGCGCGTCGTCGTGAGGATGGCATTGGGGTCTGTGAACGCCGGGTCGTTGGGGGGGTCGGTGACGGTGAAGCCGCTGATCGCAGCGACGGCCGGCGCCGCGTGCACCACCAGACCGACCCCGCCCGACGCGCTGACGGCAGCCACCGCCGCGACAATCCGTGCGCCGCGGACGAGTCGTCGGGGGCGCGTGCCGGGGCGCCCGTCGCGCATCAACCGGACCCGGCCTGGCCCGTCGCGCGCTCGGCGCGGATGACGAGGCGCTCCCGGGCCGAGCCCTTGGGATGGCAGGTGGTCAGGGTCAGCTCTGAGCGGGCGGGGTCCTGGTCGATGACGCGCAGATCGTTGGGTGTGACGCTGAACGCCGCCGCGGCGCCCTCTGCCAACCTGAACGGTGGCGCCGCCTTCGCCACGATGTAGGTGCAGGTTCCGATGGGCGTCTCGAGGATGATGGAGTCGCCGGGCTTGAGACGGTCGAGATCGCGGAACGGTCGGCCGTAGGTGGTGCGGTGGCCAGCGATGGCCACGTTGCCCGCATCACAGGGCAGCGGCGTGTTGGGATAGTGGCCGGCCCCGGCGCGCAGCGCGGACGGGGTCGTTCCCTCGACGACGACCGTATCGACACCGAGGGCGGGGATCTTGATGCGAGTCAGCGCATCGCCGATTGCGAGCGACCGGTTGCGGAAGGCCTGTTGCAACTGCGGGCTGGCCAGCTCCTTTGACAGGCGATCCTGCAACTGGTCGTGTCTGAAGTTGGTGTACACGGGGTAGCCGAGGAGGGCGGCGGCACCGACGAGCAGCACCACGGATCCGATCGAAAGCCCGCGAACCACCGCAGGATGACGGCGGAGATAGCGGATGAGGGCGTCCACGGGGATCGAGGTTACTGGTCAGCGCCGCTCCTCAGGCATGCGGGCGGTTGCTTCGACCGTCACGTCAGGCACCAGCGGGCCGACGATCGGCAAGACGGTGCGGATCGTGTGCCGCACGCGGACCTCAACCACCCCTCCATCCGGCCCGCCCGCGACACGACGAACGACGACGGTGGTGCCATCGCTCCCGACGTCGCCCGCGACGACAGCGGTCGCGGCGCGATCGTCACCGTCGAGCGCCGCTCGTCTGGCCCCGTCCCGAGCCGCCCCGACCACGGCAACGCGACCGGCTACGACGACGCCGACCTGCACAACGAGGAGGATGACGAGCACGACCACCGGCAAGACGAGCGCCAGCTCGACCGTCGCCTGACCCCCTTCGCGCCGCGTGCGCGCCGTCACACCTTCGACAGGATCGACTCGAGGACGGCGTCGAACAGCCGGCCGACCGCGCCGGTCCGCGTTGCCCACGCGACGAGGAGCAGCGCCACCGTGGCCGCGCCAAGCAAGACCAACGCGTATTCGGTGGTGGCCTGGCCGGCCTCCGTCGACTTCGCGGGCGGATGCATCGGGCCAGCGGTCGCGCCGGTGGTAGGTGCGTCGGTGATGTTTGACATTGGTGACTCCCTCAGGATCGGCGAGCGCCGACGGGATTGCGACGGAAGGGGGAAGCGACGAAGACGTTCACGGACGGATGCCCTTGAGGGCGGGGCCGAGGACGGGGGCCAGCGTGAGGAGGCCAAACGCGGGCAGCGTGCACAGGACCAACGGAAAGAGGAGAAGCACCGGAACACGCCGAGCACGCGTCTCCGCTCTGCGGCGTTCCGCGGCCCTGGCACCTGCGACCAAGCGGTGCAGTGCCGGACCAAGTGCTGCTCCGTCCTCGAGGCCCGCTATGAGCACCGCGACGAGGCCGTCGACCGGCGCACCGATGGGGCCGAGGTGGGCGTGCACGGCATCGGCCAGCAGCATCCCGTCGCCTGCGGCGGCGGCCGATGCCGCCAGCGCGCTCCCGACAGCGCCGGGCGCACGGTGAGCGACAACGTCGACGGCGAGGTGCACGCTTGCCCCGGCCCCGATCGCGAGCGCGAGGAGGTCGAGGACCTCGACGAGCTCGCGTTCTCGCACGCGAACCGCAGTCGCGGCGGCGCGCCCGCTCAAGACCGTGCCGCTCGCGGCCGCCGCCACGCCCACCCCCACAGCGAGGAAGACCGGTACGCCAGCTGCCTGTGCCAGACAGATCCCCATCACGGCCCGCCCCGCAGCACGTGCGGTGGTGGGGCTCGGTCGGCGCCAGGCCGCAGCGGCGCCAGCCGAGCGCGGGACCAGCCCGACCAGCTCGGCAAGCACGGCAAGCACGGCGAGGACGAGCGCGCCGACACGGGCATCGATTGGCGCCAACGGGGTCACGTCTGGGTTGCCGATGAGGCGTCGACGCACGTCCGCTCTTCGGCCGTTTCGAGGTCCGTGCAGGGTGCGGATCACGCGGCGACTCGCGCAATGCGGGCCATCCACGCGGCACCGAGAGCGTCAAGCGCCAGCCCGGCCGCAAGGCAGGCCTGGCCGACGCCGGTGCGCACGAGGAACGCCGCCGCCCGCGGGTCCAGTCCGCCGGCCACGACCGCGAAGACGGCCGGGGCCGCAGCGATGATCAGTGCCGAGAGTCGAGCCTGGGCGCCCAGAGCTTGGGCCTCCGCTGCGACGGCCATACGGGTGGTGATGGTGTCGAGAACGCCGTCGATCGCGGCGGCCCCAGGGCCCCCAAGGTCGCTTGCCATCGCAAGCGCACGCGCCGCGAGCGCCTCGCTCTGGCTGGGCGTCCGCGCCGCCCACTCGTCGAGCGCACGCGGCAGGCCGACCGATCGGGCGGCTATGGCCACGACCGCCGGGTCGCGCAGCACGGGGCTGGCGGCGATCGCCGCCGCCTCGAACGCTTGGGCCAGGCCAGCTCCCGATCGCAGCGCGCCTACCATCCGTTGCAGCAGCGCCACCAGCGCCCTGTCCCGTGCCGCGCGGGGTCTGGTCGCTGCGACGGGAGCGATCAGGGCGGCCGCGACCGGTACGGCGCAGCCGGCGATCAGACCAAGGCCGATGCCTCCGGCTGCTGTGCCGGCGACGGCGCCGCCCGCCGCTCCGGCGGCCACCATTCGGCGAGTCCGTCCCTCGCGGGGTCCGGGTCGGGGAGGCGCGACGTGGGTGCGGAGGCGGCGGCGGGCACTGGCCGCCGATGTCAGCGCGGGCCCGCTCATGACGTCGCCGTTGCGGAGCTCGGTGCCGTGCGCCGTGCTGGCCGCAGCGGTGCGGTGACGACGCCGTTGCGGTCGGCCAGCGTCCGCACGCCGCAGGCCTCGCCGGTCTGGGAGGCGGCGACGACCTCTGCGACCTCAACGACGGCCCGCCGTCCGCCTGCGTCCCGCCGCACCTGAACCACTACATCAATGGCAGAGCCAACCTGCTCTCGAATCGCTGGTAATGGCAAGCCCGCGTCAGCCTGCAAGCACATAGTCTCAAACCGGCGAAGCGCGTCCATCGGGCTGTTGGCATGACAGGTCGACATGCCGCCGTCGTGCCCGGTGTTGAGCGCTTGCAGCACGTCGAGCGCCTCCGCCCCGCGACACTCCCCAACCACGATGCGGTCTGGCCGCATCCGCAGCGCGTTGCGCACGAGATCGCGGATGTCGACGCGACCGATCCCTTCTGCGTTGGCTGGCCGCGACTCAAGCCGCACCACGTGACGAAGGGGGAGCCGCAGCTCTGCGGCGTCTTCCACGGTCACCACCCGCTCATGCGAAGGGATGTGCGCAGCGAGAGCGTTGAGCAGGGTGGTTTTGCCGGAGCCAGTGCCTCCCGACACGACGAGGTTGGCACCCGCCTCGACAAGGCTCACCAGAAGCGCGGCAACACCGGCGGCCGCGAACGACCCCACGCCGAGACCTTGCACGGAGAAGCGGCGGATCGCCAGGCACGGCCCATCGGGAGCAAGGGGCGGCAGCACGGCGTTGAAGCGGGAGCCGTCGGCCAGCCGGGCGTCGACGATCGGCGAGGAACGGTCGGCGCGCAGGCCGAGGGGAGCGACGACCGACTCGATGAGCAGCGCAACCTCCGCACGCGTGAGGGTGGTGGCGCCGCGCTCAAGCCGACCTCGGCGTTCGGTCCACACCGACCCGTCGCTGTTGACCAAGACATCGGTCACATCGGGGTCGCCCAGCTCTCGCGACAGCGGCGCGAGTCCGGGCGCGAGCGCGACGGCGCGTCGTGAGTTGCGCATGACCGCGCCCGGCGCCGAAGCTTCGGACGACTCAGGCGGTTCAGAAGGCACGGCGGAGCGCGGCTGCCAGGGTGGACGGCAGTCGGGTCGCGAGGAGGCCAGCGTCGACCGTTCTCGCAATAGCCGGATCCCACGGCACCTCGACGCGCACCTGAACGTCAAGCGCGTGTTCGACGTCTGATCGCCGCAATGCGCGGCCGGGCTCCGACACCAGGACCACGGCACTTGGTCGGACCGAGATGGCCGCGGCGCGCGACAGCGCGAGAAAGCACGGACGCAACACCAGCAACGAGACCTGCGAACATCGGATCAGATCGAGCGCGTCGCCCGACCCTTTATCTGAGCGATCGGTAGCGATGCGACCTGCGTCAACGACGACGAGCGGCTCATCGAGGAGGGCTTCTGCGAGGCGCCGACTGTCTGGGTTTGGCGGCGGCGCGTCGCCGGACCTGGTGAGCAGCCGAACACCTGGGGCGACGACGGCGCCCGGCGCGGCGCGAACCGGGACCGGCGGACCGTGCGAGCGCGGCACCCCAACTGCCGCCCGGGTGCCGGCCCCCGCGGCCACGAGGTGGCGGGCCGGTCCCCCGACCGCGTTAGCCGCAAGCCATCGATCGAGATCCCCGTCCGGGCCAAGCGCCGCCGGTGCACAACCGAGTGCGGCGGCGACGTCGCCTGCAAGGTCGAC
>JAYUDU010000562.1:0-2995 GCA_043739605.1 Acidimicrobiales bacterium
TTGATTCGTCACAGACAAGGGTCACATTCAATGATGCAACACCGTTTCATGCAATCGTGCCTGTGGGGCGTGAGGACTGCTCCGACCCATGTCACACGAGCGTGCGCATTCCTCACCAACGCACCCACGCAATCGGCGACCGCTCAGAGTGACGCCAGGTCGTCCCACGCGGTTGGGCCCAAGAACACGTGGCGTTCGAGCTCCGCGGGGCGTGGCCCGCGGGTGGCGATCCACGTGGACAGCGCCCCGATCGCGGCGTCATCGAGCAGGCCACCCAGCCACACGGCCGCCGGAGGACGGGCGCGGCGGCGCTGGCGGACGAGGACGACGTTCGAGTCTGAGCACGGGCCGAGGCAGTCGACGACCTTCATGCGGGTGTCGGCCCGGCCGGCGACCGCGGCCTGGACCCGAGCGAGGTGCGCGTCGTGGTCGACCTCTGGGTGCTTCGCCGTGCCGCAACAGCAGCCGCGACACACCATCACCTCAACCGACCGGTCCACGAGCCTCCGACCGTAGCAGCCGCCGCGCGACGCCGCCGCGCCTCGCTCGCACAATATGGCAACCAGGTCTTGCCATTTCGGAAGTGCTGGGTTACAACTACTGCATGAACGAAGACGAGCTCCGAACCCTCCTCGCCGACGTACAGGCTGGCCGCCTGTCTCCAGACGATGCCGCCGCACGCCTCTCGACCGAGGATGGCGGCCCACCAACCGAGATCCCGGCCGCCGGCGTCCCCTGCGATGTGGCCGATGGCCCTGCGGTCGATCCCGACGACGTCGCCATCCCCCATGACGTCACCGGCGTGCGGCTGGTGCAGATCAGGGCAACCGCTGCCGGCGTCCGGGTGATCGGTCGGCCCGGTCTGCACGAACTGCGGGTGACCGGCCTCCACACCGTCGAGCGCTCCGTCGACGGCAGCGAGGTGACCGTGGTCGTCGGCGGCGGGGACGACCGTGGCTTCCGCTTCGAGAACCGACACATCCACATCGGGCCGATCCGCTGGAAGACCATCAACCAGGGCGGCGCCCCGGTGGTGGTCGAGGTGAACCCCGACCTCAACCTCGACTTCAGTTGCGACGCCGGGTCGATCAGCGTGGCCGGGGTGCGCGGCGCGGTGTCCGGCCAGGCCAACGCGGCGCGCTGCGTCATCACCGACGGCTGCGCGCCGCTTGACCTGACCGTCAACGCCGGCAGCCTCGACGTGCAGGCCATGCTCGACCACGGCGAGTCGAACATCGACTGCAACGCCGCCAAGGCCTCGGTGCTCCTGCTACCCGGGTCGAGCGTACGCATCGTGAAGGAGGTCAACCTCGGCTCCGCCGACGTGCCAAGCGACGTCATCGGGGCAGGCACCGGCACGCTCGACATCTCATGCAACCTTGGCTCTGTGCGCGTCCACAGCGGCGCGGCGCGGCGACCGGGCGACGGTCGCGATGCCATGCGCGATGCGGCCCGCGACGCCCAACGCTCGGCGCGCCAAGCCCGCCACGAAGCACGGTCCACCCAATCAGATGTGCGGTTCGAGGCCAAGCGAACGGCTCGCGCCGCTCGCGAACGCGTCCGCGAGGACGGCTTCGGCTTCGCGTGGGCCGACATGCGGGAGTCGCTCGCCCCCGAGATCGACGCCCTCCGCCAGCAGGTCGGCGACCTCTCTCGCAAGCTTGGGGACCTCATGGCCAACCCGCCCGCGCCCCCCGTCCCGCCCACGCCCCCCGTACCGCCGACGCCCCCGGTGCCGCCCCGGCCGGCGACTCCCGCGACGCCCCCAAGCCCGCCGGCGGCGGCCCAGCCCGTCACGAGCGAAGATGACACCGTGCCGCTGCCGACGATCGACCTCCATGTCACCACGCACCAGGACGTGGTTGGCGAGGACGTTGCGTGAGCGACCGGCGTCAGCTGCGTCGGCCGCCCGCAGACTGTCCGGTCTGTGGTGAGCACCTGCACCTGACGCGCCTGTCGTGCGACGACTGCGGTACAGAGCTGACCGGTCACTTCCCCGCCAGCCGGTTCGCCGCGCTCACCGCCGAGGACGCCGAGACCCTCGAGGTGTTCCTCCGGTCCCGCGGCAACATGAAAGAGCTAGAGCGGCACCTCGGCGTCAGCTACCCCACGGCCCGGGCGCGGTTCGACGCACTCCTGCACCGGCTGGGTCTCACCCCGATGACGGCCGACGCCCCCGAGCCGCCACGCCGCCCGACCCGTACGTTGTCGGCAGATCTCCTGGCCGCGGTCGCCCGCGGAGACGTTGACATCGACGCCGCCGTCCAGGCGCTCCGCACGCCGCGGCGGTAGGGCGGCGTGCCGCGACCCGACCCGCCGTCGAGCGGGCCAGCCGACCCTGCGGTCACCTATGTGTCGTACCTCCGGCTCGATGATCTGCTGTGTCTCCAGAACCCGATCTCTGACGAGCACGACGAACGGCTATTCATCGTCATCCATCAGGTGTACGAGCTGTGGTTCGGCCAGATCCTGTGGGAGCTCGACCACGTCGCCGCCTTGCTGGCCAGCGATCAGCGGTCGCCTGCCGGCCACACGCTCAACCGCGTGCTGCGGATCTTGAAGGTGCTGGTTGGCCAGATCGACGTGCTCGAAACGATGACGCCGCTCGAGTTCGTTTCGTTTCGCGACCGGCTTGCCGCGTCGAGCGGCTTCCAATCCACACAGTTCAGGGTGCTTGAGGACCAACTTGGCCTTCGCAGCGCTGGCACCCCGCTGTGGGACGCCCTCATCGCCCATCTCGTTCGTGTCGCCGGCGAAGCGCTTCCCGCCGACGATGTCGCCGTCAACGACCTCCTCGTGCGCCTCTACCGGGCGGATCCATCGGCGTCGGAGCTGTGCGAGCGGTTCGTGGATCTCGACGAGGGTCTCCAGGAGTGGCGCTACCGGCACCTCAAGATGGTGCAACGCACCATCGGCACCAAGATCGGCACCGGCGGCTCTCCTGGTGCGGAGTACTTGGCGACCACGTTACGGTCGGCGTTTCCCCACCTGTGGG
>JAYUDU010000563.1:0-7735 GCA_043739605.1 Acidimicrobiales bacterium
CTTGGGGTGCACAAGCTGATGCCCGCGCTCGAGCAGTCCGCGGAAGCGTACGAGAAGCGGGTGCCGACAGCGGTCCTCAACCGGGTGATCCAGGCCGCCCAGGCGGCGCACCCCGCCCCAGGAGCGAAGATCCAGTACGCCACCCAAGGCGCTGCCAACCCGCCGACGTTCACCCTGTTCGCCAACCGTGAGCTGCCGCCCACGTACCTCCGCTACATCGAGCGCAAGCTCCGCGAGCACTTCGAGTTCGGGCCGACCCCGATCAAGCTGCGCGTCCGCAAGCGCGACTAACGGGTTTCATGTAGTCTCGCACCGCGCCGGCAGCTCATCGGCGTCGATGTGAGTGCGGTTCGGGCGTCACGGCCTCTGGTTCCGTCAAGACGACCGAACGTCACCCACCTCGAACAGAGCCTCGGGGCGTTCAGCCTCCTCACCCGACGATCGAGGAGGAGCCGTGCACGCACGCGCCGTCACCCCACCCGCCCTGCTGCTCATCGCGGCTCGACAGTCAGGGCTCTTCACGCCGCTCCAAGCCGACGGTTGCGGCCTCAGCTGGGACGATCTTCGCGGCTTGCGGAAGGCCGGGGCCGTCACGCACGTCGCAGATCGGGTCTGGGGGCTCTCCTCCTGGTCGCCGCCGGCCGACCCCATCTCGGCCAGGCTGCTGGCGCGTGCGCGCCGGCGCGCGTGGACGGTTCAGCTCCGTCACGTCGCCGCCGTCTCCACCGACGACCTCGCCGCAGAGTTGCACCAGATGGACGGGTGGTGGAGCGGGTCGGCCCGCCGGCACGGCGTCCGACGCTCGGCGGGCCGTCGTCCGGGGTGGCGCTCGCGCGACCTCGACGAGACGGCGATCGTGACCCTCGACGGTCTGCGGGTCACGACAGTGGTGCAGACGATCATCGACCTGTGCGGCACGTTCGATGCTGATGGCGTCGAGCTGCTGGTGGAGTGCGCCCTCCATCGTCGGAGTGCGGACGTGCGCGATCTGGCGGACGCGGCCTCCGGTCATGGCCGCGGGTTGGCCGTGCTGCGCGAGGTCCTCTCCCGGCGCGGCGATGGGACGCCGCCGACCGAGAGCATGCTCGAGACCCTCGCGGTGCAGCTGTGCCGGCTGGTACCGGGGTTGCCGCCGCCTCGCCGACAGGTCGTCGTCCGAACCGCGGGCGGCATGTTCGTCGCCCGCGTCGACCTCGCGTGGCCGGAGCTCGGGATGTTCCTCGAGCTCGACGGCCAGCATCACGAAGGACAACCCGTCTACGACGCCGCTCGGCAGACGGCGGTCGTCGCCGCGACGGGTTGGCGCCCGATTCGCCTGACCTGGACCGCCCTCGTCGATCATCGCGCCGACTGCATCCGCAAGATCCTCGACGTCATGGCCTACGGACGCTGATGTGGGTGACGTTCGGGCGTCAGGCCCCGACAGATCGCCAACACGACCGAACGCAACCCACAAGCCCAGCGTAGGGAGCGGACCGGCCGGCCGTTCAAGCCGGCGTGCGCCGCCGCGCGTGGCAGGCTCGCAATCCGTGAGCGACACCTCCGCGGCCATCGCCGCTGCGACCACGCGGGCGATGGCCGGGAACCTCCACAGAGAGGGCGAGAAGCTGGCTCGCCAGAACAAGCTGTTCGTGCGCGACCGGATCGCGCTGCTTGTGGATGAAGGGACCTTCGTCGAGGACGGCCTGCTCGCCAACGCACTGAGCGCGGATCTGCCGGCCGACGGCGTGGTGACCGGCCGGGGTCTGGTCGACGGTCGGCCGGTGTGCATCATGGCCAACGACCCCACCGTGAAGGCTGGCTCCTGGGGCGCCCGGACCGTCGAGAAGATCGTGCGCCTGACCGAGTCTGCGCTCGCCCACGATCTGCCGGTCGTCTACCTCGTCGACTCCGCCGGCGCCCGCATCACAGACCAGGTGCAGCTGTTCCCGGGCCGCCGTGGTGCCGGCCGCATCTTCCACAACCAGGTGAAGCTGTCGGGGCGGGTGCCGCAGGTGTGCTGCTTGTTCGGCCCCTCGGCCGCCGGCGGCGCCTACATCCCGGCGTTCTGCGAGTTCGTGGTGATGGTCGAGGGCAACGCGTCGATGTACCTCGGCTCGCCCCGCATGGCCGAGGAGGTCATCGGCGAGATCGTCACGCTGGAGGAGATGGGGGGCGCCCGCATGCACGCAACCGTGTCGGGCTGCGGCGACAACCTTGCATTCGACGACGCCGACGCCATCGAGCAGGCTCGTCTCTACCTCTCGTACTTCCCGACGAGCTGGCAAGAGCCCCCGCCAATCGACCCGCCGTCCCCCCACCAGGTTCCGGCCCGGGCATTCACCGCCGACCTCATCCCCGACGACGACAAGGCCGGCTACGACGTCCACACCGTCATCGATGCGCTCATTGACGACGGCACGTTCTTCGAGGTGAAGCCGCTCTTCGCACCAGAGCTGGTGGTCGGCCTCGCCCGCCTCGACGGGGCGCCCATCGGGATCGTGGCCAACAATCCGATGCACAAGGGCGGGGCGCTCTTCGGCGACAGCTCCGACAAGGCCGCCCGCTTCATCTGGGCATGCGACGCCTTTGGCCTGCCGCTCGTGTTCCTCGCTGACGTGCCCGGCTTCATGATCGGCAGCCAGGTGGAGCGCCAAGGCATCATCCGCCATGGGGCCAAGATGATCACCGCAATGGCAGAGGCCGAAGTGCCCCGCGTCAGCGTGATCCTCCGCAAGGCGTACGGCGCTGGCCTCTACGCCATGGCAGGGCCTGGGTTCGAGCCCGACGCCGTCATCGCCTTGCCGACCGCGAAGATCGCGGTGATGGGCCCTGAGGCCGCAGTCAATGCGGTGTACGCCAACAAGATCCAGGCCATCGATGACCTTGAAGCGCGGGCTGCGTTCGTAGCAGCGCGGCGGGAGGAGTACGAAGCCGACGTCGACCTCCTTCGCCTCGCCGCCGATCTCGTAATCGACGCGATCGTCCAGCCAGAGGACGTCCGCCGCGAGGTCATTGCACGTCTCGCCGCCGCTGGCGGCCGCCGCCGCGAGCACACCCGCCGCCGCCACGGCATCCCCCCGGTCTGACACACGCCGGCGCTGGCGTCGTCCCCCCGCCTGGATGCGACCCGCGTCGGTCTGCGACCATGGCCTCGTGCCGTATTGCGAGCCGTGCGAGAAGCACTGGACTCCGTCCTCGATGACCTCCGACGGCGCGTGCCCGCGCTGTGGTGGGCTGCTGGCCACGCCAGCCTTGGCGACCAACGCTCGGACGGTCGCCGAGCGTGGCCCGGCGGATCGCCCCGAGATGGACGGCGGGGCTGGAGCGAGCGTCGTCGTCGGCGGCGGCGCCGACGGGGAGCCCAAGGCTCCATGGCACTTCAAGGTGCTCGTCGGCGCGCTGGTGATCTATCTCGGCTTCCGCGGAGTCCAGGGCGTCGAATGGCTGGCGAGGCATCTGTAACAGTCGGCTAGGGTTCAACGCGCTGCCGTCGTGGCAGCATTCCCCACCATGGGAGCCCTCGGG
This sequence comes from Acidimicrobiales bacterium, assembly GCA_043739605.1. Classification (GTDB taxonomy): domain Bacteria; phylum Actinomycetota; class Acidimicrobiia; order Acidimicrobiales; family JAUJNH01; genus JAYUDU01. Next base: position 3,508 of record JAYUDU010000563.1, read on the forward strand.
CATCCACGGGCTGTGGCGCAGCTTGGTAGCGCGTTGGTCTGGGGGACCAAAGGTCCCGGGTTCAAGTCCCGGCAGCCCGACCAAAGAACCCGCAGGTCACAGCGTTTCTACGCTCTGACCTGCGGGCCGAGACAAGCCGCCCCTCGGCGGCAACTGGACGGTGTGAGATCGATGGGCGGGGCCTGGTGGGCCGCCGCCGGGCTCGGCGCTGCATCGCGTTCGTCCGTGTCCTGGGCCGGCACGCCCGCGCCGGTGGTCTCGGGTTCAGTGGGCATGCGCGTGCTCGTCCGGGTGGGGGTCGTGTGGCGCAGCTTCGCTGGTGTGGTCGGGGGTTGCGCAGGGGTGGCATTCGAGCTCAAGCGTCGCGTGGCTGACGCCGAGGTCGCGTGCGAGCACGTGCTTCAGTCGGTCGCCGACGGCTTGGGCTTCGTGCAGCGTGGGCGAGCCCCCGATCACGACGTGCGCCGAGAGGGCGGCCTGCTCGGAGCCCACGGCCCACAGATGGACGTGGTGTACGGCATCGACATCGGGGTCGGCGATCAACAGCCGCGTCACGTGGTCGGGGTCGGTGCCGGTGGGGGAGGCCTCGAGAAGGATGCGGATGGTAGAGCGCAGCAGTCCCCACGTCGACCAGATCACGAGGGCGGCAATGACGAGTGAGGCGACGGAGTCCACCCAGGTGAGGTCGGCGGCGAGGACGGCGATGGCCGCGATGATGACGGCGACGGACCCGGCCGCATCGGCGGCCATGTGGAGGAACGCGGCACGCATGTTGAGGTTCTTGCCGGCGGCTCGGGCGAGGACGACTGCGCTGGCGGCGTTGACGACGAGGCCGCCGACGGCGATGCCCAGGACGGGCCCTCCCTCGATCACCTGCGGGTGTCGGAAGCGGCCGACAGCTTCGAAGATGACCCAGCCGGTGACCGCGATGAGCGTGGCGGCGTTGGCCAGCGCGGCGAGGACCTCTGCCCGCTGCCAACCCCAGGTGTGGGTTGCGCTCGCAGGTCGGCGGGCGAGGCGAACCGCGATGAGGGCCACGATGAGTCCGGCGACGTCCGAGGTCATGTGCGCGGCGTCAGCGAGGAGTGCCAGCGACCCGAACGCAAGCCCGCCGACGACCTCGGCGGCCAGGTAGGCGGCGTTCAGGCCGAGCGCGATCCACAGCGCCCGGGCGGGGGCCGTGCTGTGGCCGTGGTCGTGGCCGGCGCCCATCAGGCGTGCCCGGTGGGGTGGGAGATGTGCTCGCGCGAGAGGTCGAGGAGCATGCGAACGTGGGCATCGTCGAGTGAGTAGTAGATGACACGACCCGCCCGACGGTTGCGGACCACGCCAGCGATGCGGAGGCTGCGCAGGCTCTGCGAGACGTTTGTCTCGGGAGCTTCGACGCACGCGGCCAGGTCGCAGACGCACATCTCACCGGCTTCCAGCAACGCGAAGAGGAGCCGCACCCGGGACGGGTCGCCGAGGAGGCGGAACATGGCCGCAGCCCGCCCCGCGTCCTCGGCGTCGATCAGCCGCGCTTGGGTGGCCCGAACCTTGGCGGCGTCCATGCAGCGCACCGCGCACCGGTCGGCGTCGAGCTCCACGATCGTTGCGTCCACCATCCCGACCTCCCGGCCACCCATCTGCACATCCATTCACATATCATGACGACCATGGATGGCGAAGCGCAAGGCCCGGCGGCCAACAGCTCGTTGCGTTGGGAATGTCGTGCACAATAGACATCCTACATACCTGCATGCCTGCTCATGCACAGGGGCAGTAGGTTGAGTTGGTGCACAGCGAGGACCCGCACTTCTCGATGCCAAACGACGAGCAGGCGCACCTCGCCGCAGAGTCGTTCCGCATGCTCGGCGACGTCACGCGGGTCAAGGTGTTGTGGGCACTCCTTCAAGGCGAGTCGTCCGTGGCCTGCCTGGCCGAGCTGGTCGGCGCCACACCAACAGCCGTCAGCCAGCACCTGGCCAAGCTCCGCCTCGCCCGCATTGTCACGACCCGCCGCGCGGGGACGTTCGTCTACTACTCCGCGGCCGACGTCCACGTGCGCCGACTCTTGGACGAGGCGCTGTTCCACGCCGACCACACCGACCAGGACCCACCCGATCACCCCGACCCCGGTACAAACTCGCCGTCGGCTCGCCGCGAACCGCGCGAGCCCGGCGGCAACCCGCCCGGAGATGCCGCGCCTTGACCCCGTGGTGGTGGCCGCACTGGGTGAGGTCGTAGACGGCGAGCCCGGTCACGCTGTCTGCGGGCGTCGCTGAGCTGACCAGCGGCGATCTGGATGTATCGTGCCAGCCTTCGTGACGCACGCTCTCGTCCTTGAGCCGACCACGGAGCGGACGTCGGTTCGGGCCCGCGGGTGCACCGTCGTGCTCTTGGTCGGCTACTTGCTCACAGCCACCATGGCTGGCGTTCCCGGCTCGCCGCTCACCGTGCTCCTGCCTGCCGGGGCGCGAGCACCGGGGTGGGCCCCGGCGCTCGCGAGTGCGCTCGGTCTCGACACTCTCGGGCGACCGATCCAGATCGGTCTGGCCGTCGGCGTCGTTGCGCTGCTGGGGATCGCGTTCGCCGGGTTGGCGTTCGAGGCTTGGTCGGGGCGGGTCTCGGTGCGGCTGATGGCGCTCGCGGCCGGCGCCGCCCTTGCGTTGGGTGTCGCCGCGCCGCTGTTGCTGTCGCGAGACGTCTACTCCTACGCCGACGCCGGCCGCATCGTCGTCGTGCACCATCAGAACCCGTATGCCGTGACGATCGGTTCGTCGCCCGCCGATCCGTTTGTGGCGGCAACTTCAGTGCAGTGGCTCCGCCACCCAACCGTCTACGGACCGGTCTTCACGCTCGTCAGCGCGACGATCGTCCGCCTCGGTGCGGGTTCGCCGAGCACCGTGATCCTTGCGTTCAAGGCCCTCGCCGCCATCGCCGTCGCCACCGCGGCGGGGTGTTCGTGGGGTTTGGCTCGGGTCCTGCGCCCGCAGCGCGCCGCCTTTGCGGTGGCGGTGGTGGCCCTCAATCCGGTGGTCGTCATCCACACCGTCGGCGGGGGACACGTCGACGCGCTCCTGGGCGCGCTGTTGGCGTGCGCCGCCTTCCTCGCGTTCGGGGTGGCCGCGCCCCGCGTGCCGCGTGCCCTGGGCGTCACGACCTGTCTCACCCTTGCCTGCCTCGTGAAGGTCGTGTTCCTGCCTCTGCTCGCACTGTGGCTGTGGCAGCACCTGCGGAGCACTCGTGAGCGGCGGCGCGCACGCCTGGCGTCCGCTCACGGCGCAGTCGTCGTCGGCCTATCCGGAGCCGCCCTCGCTCCTTTCGCCGCGGGGTGGGGCACCTTCGGGCCGCTCATCGCCGTCGGGGGTCTGGAGTGGTGGGCCAGCCCCGTGCACCTCGTCGCTCACCTCGCGGCCCGGGTCGCCGGCCCGGCCGCCGCAGGGACGGTCAACCTGGTCGTCGTTGGCGGGTTCCTGGCGGCCGCGTTGGTGCTGGTCATCAGGACGACGCGGCGGTCCCCGGCATCGGTCGATTCGTGGGGGGCCACCCTGCTCGTTCTTGCGCTCGCGCTCCCCTTCCTCCTGCCCTGGTACGCGTGCTGGTTCCTTCCGTTCGTAGCGGTGCTCGATGACGATGTCCTGGCGGGAGTCGGGGTCAGCGCGTCGCTGCTGTTGGGGCTCACGCTCGTCCCAGCTGACCCGTTCCACGGCCTCACAACACCAGGAGTCATGGCGTTCGTCCACTACATCGTCGGTCCGATGATGCTCGGCCTCCTCACGCTCACCGCGGCGCGCACGTGGCGGATCGGCGGAAATGGGCGACCGCCGCCGGCCAATCCACGAACACGATGACTACGGTCAGCGCCTGCGCGGAGTAGTCGAGCCCGAGAGCGAGCCACACGCCGATGTGCATCGCGACCGCGCCTGAGATCAGCACCCACCGCAGGCGGGGGACAAGCAGGACCAGCGGAAAGCTGGTCTCCAGGAGGAGTGCTGCGGCGGCAATGACGTGAGCCAATCCAGTTCGGTCGGCGACGAACCGAGCGACGCCGTTGGGATGACGCTTCGCGTCGTTGGCGGCGTAGAGGATCCACCGGATGTTGTCGCTCGTGACCCACGCGATTCCCGAGTGGCGCCACTTCTGATAGCCGGCGAAGAAGTACGCAAGCGCGATCGCGACCATCGCGGTCCGTATGGGCCACCCGTAGCGGCGACCCGCGATGGGAGGCGGGGCTGCAATGGGGGCC
>JAYUDU010000564.1:0-7735 GCA_043739605.1 Acidimicrobiales bacterium
GAACGCCACTCGCTGCCGCCATCCTGGGCGAGGGCATAGCTGACGGTGGCGCCGGTGCGACGAGCGAGCTCCTCAAGCCACTTGCCCTCCTCGCCGCGACCCTGGGCGTCGGACACGAGCTGGAACACGCCGTGGCCGACGGTGCCGAGCGCCTCGCCGATGGCGAGGATCTCGTCTGACGGCACGAAGCTGCCCGGCTGGATGCCGTGGATCGAGCGGTGGAGGATGGTGCGGGCGGTGGTGATGCCGACGGCACCATCGCGGAGGCCCTGCTCTGCAAGCTTGGCCATGGCCTGGATCTCGTCGTAGGTGGCCTCCTCGTGAGCCCGCTCGCCCATGACGTATGCCCGCAGCGCGGAGTGCGGCACCTGGGCGGCGACATCCATGACGCGCGGCATCTTGGCGACGCAGTCGAGGTACTCGCCGAACGTCTCCCACGACCAGTCGATGCCCTCGTGCAGCGCGGTGCCAGGGATGTCCTCGATGCCCTCCATGAGCTCGACGAGGAAGTCGCGGCCCTCGGGACGAAGCGGCGCGAAGCCGACGCCGCAGTTGCCCATGACGACGGTGGTGGCACCGTGCCACGACGACGGGGAGACCTCTGGATCCCAGGTGACCTGGCCGTCGTAGTGGGTGTGCACGTCGACCCAGCCGGGGGCGACGACGAGGCCGTCGGCATCGACGGTGCGCGTGGCGTTGCCGGCGATGCGCTCGCCGACCTCGATGACCTTGCCGTCCGTTACCGCGATGTCGCCGGTGATCGGGGCTGAGCCCGTCCCGTCGACGATCGTTCCACCCTTGATCACCAGATCGAACATGTGCACACTCCCGATTCGTGGGTCTTTGCGCCTCGCGGCATCCGAGCCCCCGCCCGGCTACCTGACACTACTGTCAGTTCTGCCGATCGGCCACCCTGTGACACATCTGACAGAAGTGAAGGGTTGACGGCTTTCGTTGTTTCGCTCAGTATAGGGACATGGTAATCCGAAGCCAGTTGCTTCCTCCCCTGTTGGCGAAGGTCGATGCAGGAGGAAGCGGCCTGGCGAGCTGGTCGCCTCTGTTCGTCGTTCTCGGCCTGTTCGGGGCCGCCATCGTCGCCCTCGCCGGCTTTGGTCGCTCTGACATGGCGCACGAGAGCGCCATCGCTCGGGTTGCGCTCCGTCCGGTCGATGCCCTCGAACGGCTCACCCGCATCCCCGGTTGGGCCGCGGTGACCATCAGCGTCAGCCTCACCGGCCTGTTCATCGCCGGTCAGGGCTTCTACAGCGACGTGGCCTGGCACATCGCATTCGGTCGTGACAACGCCCTGTTCACTGCACCGCACACCTCGATCGTCATCGGCCTTGGGGTGATCCTCATGTCGAGTGTCCTCGGCATCCTCACCGCATCGCTCCAGCAGGTCGAGTCCCAGCTGCGATGGAAAGCGGTCAGGATCCCGTGGTCGACGCTGCCACTCCTCGCCCTCGGCGTCGGTGCGGTGATCGGGTTTCCCCTCGACGAGATCTGGCACCGGACCTATGGCATCGATGTCACCATGTGGAGCCCGACCCACATGTTGATGATCCTCGGCGCGGCCTTCACCGGTCTCGCGGCCTGGCTCGTCCTCGCAGATGCCGGCGTCCGGCCGACCGCGTCGCGATGGTCAAAGGGCGTCCACCTCTTCGCAGGTTGGTTCGCGCTGCAGGGTCTCGTCGCGCCGCTCGGCGAGTTTGCCTTCGGCGTGCCCCAGTTCCAACAGCTCTTCCACCCGATCATCCTCTGCATCGCCAGCTCGTTCGCCTTCGTCGCCATCCGGATCGCCATCGGACCGGGTTCGGCGATCGGCATTGCGGGGTTCACCTTCGGTATGGGCGTCACCGGCTTCCTCGGTGGCGGTGGTGACCTGCCGGCCAAGACGAAGATGGCAGGCTTCTACGTCGCAAGCGCGCTCGCCGTCGAGATCGTGGCGTTGCTGCTCGGCACGACGAAGCGGGCGCGGTTTGCGGTTGCGTCGGGGGTTGGCGTCGGCACCATCGGCCTTGGCGGCGAATGGTGGTGGAACCAGCGAGCGTTCCAGCCCTGGCATGCTTCGCTCCTTCCCGATGCGGCCGTCCTTGGCGTCCTCGCCGCCGTCGGCACCGCGCTCGTGGCGACGGCGTTCGCCCGGGCCGCGGCCGGCGAGGGCGCAACGGATGCAGCCGCGTCGGAGCCCGTTGCCTCCACTGCACTGCCGAGGTGGCTCGTCGCGGCGGGCGCGATCGCGGTCATCGCCGTGATGATCTTCCCGTTGTCGCGCCGCACCGGAGATGTCACCGCCGCAGTCGAAGTGCACCGCACCGGAGCGACGGCCGACGTCATCGTCACGCTGACGCCACCGGGCGCAGCCGACGATGCCCGTTGGTTCCAAGTGAGCGCATGGCAGGGCGGCGGTCTTGAGGTGCGCGATCTCGCGCAGGTGGCTCCAGGGCGATGGGAGACGACCCGCGGCGTGCCGGTGGGTGGTGGGTGGAAGACCCTCATCCGTCTGCACCGGGGCAACGAGATGATGGCCGTCCCAGTGTTCCTCCCCGCCGATCCCGCCATCGGCAAGCAAGAGATCCCCGCCATCGATCGCACCCAGCGCTTCGAGCCGGAGACGAAGTACCTCCTCCGCGAGACGCACGGCGGTGCCGGATGGCTTGCGCCGGTCGTCTATGGCCTCTTGCTCCTGGCGATGGCGGCGTGGGCGGCGACCTTCACTCTGGCCGTCGCCCACATCGCCCCCGCCGGGAGCGGCCCAACTCGGAGCGGCCGCGCCCCGACGCGCCAGCCGATCCCGGCCTGAGAACCCGCTCTCACCGCTCGAAGCGGTAGCCGATGCCTGGTTCGGTCACGAAGTGACGCGGCGCGCCGGGGGTGGGCTCTAGCTTGCGGCGGATCTGCGCGAGGTAGACACGGAGGTAGTTGGTCTCGGTCTCGTATGCGGGGCCCCACACCTCATGCAACAGCTGCACCTGGGTGACGAGTCGCCCCTCGTTGCGGACGAGGACTTCGACGAGGTGCCACTCCGTCGGAGTCAGCCGGACATCGACGCCTGCGGCGTTGCGCACTCGGCGGGCAGCTAGGTCGATGGTGAACGCGTCCGTCTGGATCGTGGCTTCAGCGCCCTTGAGGCCCGATGACAGGTCCGCCCGTCGCGTGGCCGCCCGTATGCGGGCGAGGAGCTCGTTGATCCCGAAGGGCTTGGTGACGAAGTCGTCGGCGCCCGCGTCCAGTGCGGCGACCTTGTCCGCTTCGTCCGACCGTACGGACAGCACGATGATCGGAACGTTCGTCCATCCCCGCAGCCCTTCGATGACCTCGATGCCGTCGATGTCCGGGAGCCCGAGGTCGAGCACCACGACGTCAGGGTGCACGTCGGCGCACCTCACGAGCGCGTCAGTGCCCGTGCTGGCAGTCATGACATCGAAGCCGCGGGCCTTGAGGTTGATGGCGAGGGCCTTGAGGATCTGCGCCTCGTCGTCGACGATCAGCACACGCACGCGAGCGCCGAGGGTCGCGGCATCGGTCATGGGAGCACCGGGTCAGGCACGGTCGGGAGGCGCACGACGGCAGTCAGTCCGCCGCCCGGCGTGTCCTCGAGCGTGAGATCTGCACCGATGGCTTGCGCGAACCCGTGGGCCACGGCGAGGCCCAGGCCAACACCCGTGCCGCGAGGAGCATCTCCGAGTCTCTGGAAGGGTTGCAGGGCGGCTTCGCGCTGACCGACCGGGATTCCCCGCCCGCGATCCACGATGCGCACGTCGACCCAGGCCGCGCCCGGGTGGGCTGGATCGGGGACGGGCGACGCCTCGACGCGGACGGGGCGGTCGATGCTGGCTGCGCCGTGGTGCACTGCGTTCGCGATGACGTTGGCGAGCACGCGCTCCAGGAGCCCAGGGTCTACGAGCAACAGCGGCAGGTCGTCACGAGCATCGACCACGATGAGCTGGCGAGGAAGCCCCGCGAGCGCGCCGGGCAGGACCTCATCCAGCGCGGCCGGCCGGATCGTGGCCTGCAATCCCCCGGTCTGTAGGCGGCTCATGTCGAGCAGGTTTGCCACGAGAACGTCAAGCCGATCGGTCTCCTCGTCGATGGTTCGCAACAGCTCCTTCTGGTCGTCGGGGTCGACGACGATCTCGTCGTCGAGCAGGGCAGCCGCCGCGGCCTTGATCGCGGTGAGCGGCGACCGGAGGTCGTGGCTGACAGCAGACAGCAGAGCCGTTCGCAGTTGGTTGCCCTCGGCGAGCACCGCAGCCGTATCCGCTCTAGCTCTCAACGCTCGTGCCTCGAGGGCCTGTCCGAGCTGGGCGGTGAACGCAGACAGGACACGGCGATCGTCGGCGGACAGCGCCCGGCCGCGGACGGCGAGCACCGAGCCCTCGGGGAGCTCTGTGATGAGGTCAGCGTCGGCCGGAGACGCAGGCGTGGGCGAGCCAAAGCTGGCCGTCACCTTCCAGCGGATGCCTCCCGCGGACCCAGCGTCCTTGGCCGCATCGCGCAGCACGGCGGCGCCGTCGAGGCCGAATGTGCGGACCAGCGCGGCGAGCAGCGCCGGGAGCGGGTCGTCTCCGGCGAGGAACCCTCCGGCCACCTCTGCAAGGGCCTCGGCCTCGGCACGGGCTCGTCCGGCCTCGCTCCCACGACGGGCGCCGAGGTCAACGAGGACCGCGACCGTCGCGGCGATGACGACGAACACCACGAGGGCGACGACGTTCTCTGCATCGCCAATGGTCCAGGTGTGGATTGGTGGAGTGAAGAACCAGTTGACCAGCAAGAAGGCGGCGATCGCGGCCCCGAGGGCGGGCCAGATGCCGCCGACCGCTGCGACCCCGACGAGCACGGCCAAGAACGCAAGCATGATCGTGCCGAGTGTGATGTTGGATCGCTGCGGCGCGAGGATCATCGTCAGTCCGGGGAGGAGCAGTGCCGCGGCTGCACCGCCAAACAGTTGTCGGCGCACGGGCAGGCCCGGTGGTCGACGGCGTCTGGCGGTGGCGAAGGGGCGCTCGCTCCCGTCGTCATCGGTCGCGGTGATGACGTGCACGTCGATGGATTGGGATCGGCGGATCACCTCATTGATGACCGATCCTCGGGCGAGCTCGCGCCACCGCGAGCGCCGGCTCGCGCCGAGCACGATCTGGGTCGCTCGCTCTGACCGGGCGAAGGCGACGAGCGCGGTCGCGGGCTCGACACCCGCCACCTCGTGGAACGTGCCGCCGAGCTCTGCGATGAGGGCCCGCTGGGCGAGCAGCCCGTCGGAGCGCTCCGTGGTGAGGCCGTCGTCGGCGCGAACGTGGACCCCGAGCAGATCCCCGCCGCGCCGCCGTGACATCTGGGCACCGCGCCGGATGAGCTGCTCGCCGCTCGGTCTGCCGGTCAAGGCCACGACGACCCGCTCGCGTGTGGCCCACGTGGCGGTGATGCCATGGGCGTCCATGTAGGTGCCGAGGGACTCTTCGACCTTGTCGGCGAGCCACAGCAGCGCCAGCTCGCGCAAGGCGGTGAGGTTGCCCACCCTGAAGTAGTTGCCAAGCGCGGGATCGACCTTCTCCGGTGCGTAGACGTTGCCGTGGGCGAGTCGTCGGCGAAGTGCCTCTGGGGCCATGTCGACAAGCTCGATCTGGTCGGCCGCCCGCACCCAGCCATCGGGCACCGTCTCTTGTTGGAGCACGCCGGTGATGCCCTTCACGACGTCGTTGAGACTCTCGAGGTGCTGCACGTTGACCGTGGAGATCACGTCGATGCCAGCGGCCAGGAGCTCGTCGATGTCCTCCCACCGCTTGGTGTTGCGCGACCCGATTGCGTTTGTGTGGGCGAGCTCGTCGACCAGCGCGAGGTCCGGACGTCGGGCCAGCACGGCGTCGATGTCCATCTCGGGGAACGAGGCTCCACGGTGCTCCAGAGACGAGCGGGGCACAACGACGAGATCGCCGATGGCCTCGATGGTGCGCTGGCGGCCGTGCGTCTCGACGTACGCAACGACGACATCGGTGCCGCGGTCGGCGCGGCGGTGGCCCTCGCCGAGCATGGCGAAGGTCTTGCCGACGCCGGGCGCCATGCCGAGGTAGATGCGAAGGGTGCCGCGCGCCACGCGCTGAATCCTCCTACTTGGTGGCGTCGAGGGCGAGGTTGAGCTGCAGGACGTTTACGCCGGGGTCGCCGAGGATGCCGAGGGACCGGCCCGTCGTGGCGTGCTGGATGGCAGCGCGCACGGTCTCGATGGGGAGGGAACGTGCGCGGGCGACGCGCTCCGCCTGCAGGCGGGCGTTGGCGATGCTGATCTCAGGGTCGAGGCCAGACCCGCTTGCCGTCACGGCATCGCTCGGCACCCGAACATCTGCGGCCAGCCCGTTCTCGGCGCGATAGGCGGCGACACGGTCCTTCACCGTGGCGAGCAGGTCCTCGTTGAGCGGACCCTTGTTGGAGGCGCTGGAGGCCGTGGCGTCGTAGCCGTCACCGGCAGCCGAGGGGCGGGGATGGAAGTACTTGGGTGCGCTGAACGCCTGTCCGATGAGCGTGGAGCCAACGACCTCGTCGCCCCGGTGGACGAGCGAACCGTTGGCCCTATCGGCGAATGCGACCTGGGAGGTGAGGAGCACCGCAGCCGGGTAGATGAGACCGAGGAGAACGGTGAGGACAGCGAGCGTCCGAAGCGCTGGGAGGATCTGCTTGCGCATGTGCTGGGTGTCTTTCGTGGAGGCGGGCTGGCGTCAGATGCCGAAGAGGCTGCCGACGAACAGGTCGATGAGCTTGATGCCGATGAACGGGGCGACGAGGCCACCGATCCCGTAGATGAGGAGGTTGCGGCGCAGGATCTCCGCGGCGCCCGCGGCACGGAACGCGACCCCGCGTAGAGCGAGCGGGATGAGCGCCACGATGATGAGGGCGTTGAAGATGACCGCGGAGAGGATGGCGCTGTTGGCGCTGTGCAGCCGCATGATGTTGAGCGTGTCGAGCGCGGGGAACACGCCGACGAACATCGCAGGGATGATGGCGAAGTACTTGGCGACGTCGTTGGCGATGGAGAACGTCGTGAGCGCGCCGCGGGTGATGAGGAGCTGCTTGCCGATGGCCACGATCTCGATGAGCTTCGTCGGGTCGGAGTCGAGGTCGACCATGTTGCCGGCCTCCTTCGCGGCTTGGGTGCCACTGTTCATCGCCACACCGACATCGGCCAGGGCCAGCGCCGGCGCATCGTTGGTGCCATCGCCGGTCATGGCGACGAGGTTGCCACCGGCCTGCTCTGCACGGATGCGAGCCATCTTGTCTTCTGGTGTCGCCTCGGCCAAGAAGTCGTCGACACCGGCCTCGGCGGCGATGGCTGCGGCGGTCAGCGGGTTGTCTCCGGTGATCATCACGGTTCGGATGCCCATGGCGCGCAGCTGATCGAACCGTTCGATCATGCCCTCCTTCACGGTGTCCTTCAGCTCAATCACCCCCACGACGATGCCGTTGTCGATGACGGTGAGAGGGGTCTTGCCCTGGCGTGCGAGTGCGGCGACGATCTCGTCGAGATCGGCGGGGATGGTCCCGCCGGCGTCGGTCACGAAGCGCTTGACCGAGTCGGCGGCGCCTTTGCGGATCTCACGACCGTCATCAAGCACGACCCCGCTCATGCGGGTCTGGGCCGTGAACGGGATGAGCTCGCGGATGCCGCCACAGCCGGCGGCGCCAACGCCCATGCCCTCCGCGAGCAGAACGATCGATCGACCTTCAGGGGTCTCGTCGGCGAGTG
>JAYUDU010000565.1:0-2974 GCA_043739605.1 Acidimicrobiales bacterium
TCGATGATCGCATTGTCCGGGGCCTGCAACAGGCCCATCTGCCGGGCGATCTTGGCGTTGCGGCCCATGGATCGGCCAAGGGTCGCGACGGTACGGCCATTGGCAACCGCGGCGTCGATGACCTGCTGCATACGATGGATGTGCGAAGCGAAGCACGCCACGATGATGCGCTCGTTGGGGTGATCGGCGATGAGACGACGCAGCACGTCGCCCACCTCGGTCTCAGAGCGGGTGTGGCCCTTCTCCTCCGCGTTGGTGGAGTCGGCCAGCAGCAGGTGGATGCCCTCAGAATCGGCGATGGCGCCCATGCGGGCCAGGTCGGTGCGGCGGCCGTCGACCGGGGTGTGGTCGATCTTGAAGTCGCCGGAGTGGAGGATGGTGCCGTGCGGGGTGCGGTACACGGTGGCGAAGCTGTGGGGCACAGAGTGGGTGACGGGCAGGAACTCGACGTCGAACGGCCCGATGTTGCGACGCTCGTTGTCGCGCACCGGGATCATGTCGCATCGACCGAGGACGCCTGCCTCCTCGAGGCGGCCCTTGGACAGCTCCAACGTGAGGGCAGACCCGTAGATCTTGAGCTTCAGCTGGGGAAGCTCGCGCAGCAGGTACGGGGTGGCGCCGACGTGGTCTTCGTGCCCGTGGGTGAGGATGAGGCCCTCGATGGCGTCGGCGCGCTGACGCAGGTAGCTGAAGTCGGGCAGGACGAGGTCGACACCGGGCATGTCCGGCGTCGGGAACATCAGCCCGCAGTCGAGGAGGAGCATCTTGCCGCCGACCTCGATGCAGGCACAGTTGCGCCCGATCTCTCCGAGCCCCCCGAGGAACACCACCCGCACGGCGTCGGGTGCCGGGGTCATCCCGCCGACCTGAGGCTTGGCGTTGGTTGCCTTCGCGGCCTTCGCCGTCGCAGTTCCGCCTCGACGGCTCACGTGAGCGCACCCAGACTGGCGATGAGCGCGGCGGCGGCGGCGTCGAGACCGTCGGGGGCGTCACCCAAGGGGAGGCGGCACTGGCCGACGGAGAAGCCGAGGAAGCGCATGGCTGCCTTGGCCGGGATCGGGTTGGGAGTCAGATCGGATCCTTCGAAGTCGTAGGAGGGGAGGAGGGTGTCGTTCCAGCGGCGGGCGTCGACGTGGTCGCCCTTCCAGAACGCGTTGAGCAGTGCGCCGACCTGGCGGGCCGCCCAGTGCGTGCACACGCCGACGGTCCCCACCGCGCCAAGGGCCGCCAGGCACAGGGTCTGGTCGTCGTTGCCGCTGTAGAGCTCAAGACCGGGTGCAGCGGCGACGAGCTTGGCGGTGGCGGAGACGTTGAGGGCGGCGTCTTTCAGAGCGACGATGTTGGTGACCTCGGAGAGGCGTACCAGCACGTCGTGGCTGATCTTGCGACCGGTGCGGATGGGGATGTCGTAGAGCATCACCGGCAGGTCGGTGGCGGCAGCGATGGCCCGCATGTGGGCCTCGATACCGGCCTGGGGGGGGCGGTTGTAATAGGGAGTGACGGCCAAGATGGCGGCGGCGCCTGCGGCCTCGCTCTCCTTGGTCATCTCGACGGAGTGCAGCGTGTCGTTGGTGCCGGCGCCCGCGATGACGGGCACGGTGACGGCCTCGCACACCGCGCGCACGAGGTCGATGCGCTCGAGGTCTGTGAGCGTCGGCGACTCGCCCGTGGTGCCGGCAACGACGAGGAAGTCGTTGCCGTTGGCGACGAGCCACCGGGCCAGCTTCGCGGTGACATCGAGGTCGAGTCGGCCGTTCTCGTCGAACGGGGTCACCATCGCCGTGCCGACGGCACCAAACCGCCCGGGTCCACTCATGTGCGCAGGCTAGTTGGCCGCCTGCCACGCCCCGTGACGTTGGCCGGCCGTGCGGTCGAGACCGCTCAGGTCGGGGTGAGCGACCGCAGGGTGCTCATGGTGTCCCCGCTACCGAAGGCGCCGGCATCGGTGAGGGTGTGCTCTTGCAGTGCGACGAACTTGGTCGGCGAGGTCCATGATGTCGTGTCGATCTTCACGGTGATCGGAGCACCGTTGTACGAAGTCACGATCTTGAGGTTCTGCTGCAGCTTCGTGGCGGGCTCGCTCTTGCCCTGGACCGTCACCGGCTCGCTCCCCAGCACCGAGAAGTCGGCGTGGATGGTGGTGGTTCCGTCGGTCGATGTCATGTCCCACGACCACGCGTCGCCGGTCTTGGCCGGCAGCCGTGCCCCGAGGACTGGGCTTGCGGGTTTGAAGTCCTTGGCAAGTTGCCCCGTGAGCTTCAGCTCGGTGATGAGCACCTGTGTCGGCTCGAAGCGCAGGAACAGCTCGACGCCGCCCCCTCCGTTCTCAGAGGTCGTCGCGCTGTGCTGATCGCTGCCGACAGCGGGGTCGACCTTGTTCGTGGCCGTCGCGGTGATCGGCCGCGTCGTCGGCGGGGTCCCGCCGGTGGCGGATCCCTTGACGTCGTAGGTGTAGGTCCCCGGCGGGCTGCCGGCCCCGCTCGCTGCGCCAGCAGGAGCTCCCTTCGCAGTCGAGGCGGACGTCGCTCCCTTCGCCGTCGATCCTGAGGTGGCCCCCTTGGCCGTCGTAGTGGCGCCCTTGACGGTCGACGCGGTGCCTGGCGCCCCCGTGGACGTCGTCGAGCCGCCGGCGGCGTCGACTGCACCCGACGCAGTCGTGGTCGAGGTGGTGCTGTCCGCGCCTCCGGCGGCAACGGTCTTGGGCGATCCGCCAGAGCAGCCCGCCAGGGCCGTGAGCGCCGTCGCCGCAAGCGCGGCACGAACGAAGGGCGAGCGTGGTGAGATCCCCAGATGCATGCCGCGGACGGTAGCGCGACGGGCGGTCGACCGCTCACTCACGGTTTGAGTCGCCGAGTCCGAAGATCGAGACACGTGAGGTGCTGGCGATCGTTGCGCTGGGAGCCGTGCTCGCGGTCTTGGCAACCGCTGGCTTGCTCGTCGTCGGCGGGGGCGAGCCGGCGAGCACCTGCGAGAT
>JAYUDU010000566.1:0-7680 GCA_043739605.1 Acidimicrobiales bacterium
GCCGATGGTCAGCGACGGCAACCCGACCAGGATCGAGATCGACATCCAGCGCCAGGTCCTGCAGTACTGGAAGGACGGCCGCCTCACCAAGGTGATCGGGGTCTCCACCGGCACCGGAAAGCACTACTGCGTGCCCAAGGACAAGGGCGGCGGCTGCGCGTTTGCGGTCACCCCGACGGGCAGATTCACAGCGGAGCGCAAGATCGGCGGCTTGCGGGTCTCACCTCTCGGCGAGCTGTACGACCCCGTGTACTTCCACGAGGGTTTCGCGGTGCACGGGTCGCCGTCGGTGCCGGCGCAGCCAGCGTCGCACGGCTGCGTGCGGATTCCGATTCGACTGTCGGCAGGTTTCGAGCGGGACGTTGCCGTCGGGACCCAGGTCATCGTGTTGAAGGGTGGCGCACCGCCCCTCCCCCAAGGCGGGCCGCCGCCCGTCGACCCGAGCGTCACGGTGCCGTCATCGACCACCACCGCTCCGACCACGACCGCGCCGACCTCGACCGTTCCGACGAGCACGCCCTCGTCATCGACGACCACACGTGCCACGACAACGACGACGGCCCCCGCGACCACGTCTTCGTCGACGACGACCACGGCTGCACCCATCGTTCCCTAGCGTCCTGAGTTGGAGCCGCGGGATGTGAGGCGGCTCCATCACCGGGCCGCGGCGGTGGCGATGAGCTCGCACACGGTCGCGATGTCGACGTGCTGTTCGAACGCGTCGGCCAGGCGCTCGATCTGCGCGTCCCTCGCCTCGGCGAAGGAGACCTGGCTCACACGCCGCCGTTTGCCGCGGTGGGTGGCCACGAACTGCAGCAGCGCGGACCGCACGGCGTCACCCTCGAACACTCCATGCAACGCGGTGCCGATGACCATCCCGTCGCGGCCGAGCGCACCCTCTGGCTCGGCGGCGTCACCGAGGAGGGCGAACGGCGACACGGTGACGTCGGCGATGGTTCGACCGTGGTGGATCTCGTAGCCGGTGAGCTGCACACCCAGCGCCTGTCCGATCCGCTGGCTGACGACCTTGGTAGCAACGAAGGTCGTGTCGACGTCGAGCAGACCGAGGCCACGCGCCGCTGAGGGTGATCCCTCGATGCCATCCGGGTCTGCGATCGTGCGCCCCAACATCTGGTAGCCGCCGCACACGCCGACGACGACCGGTGGCCGCATGCTTCGCATCAGCGCACCGATCGCCCCCTCGATGCCACGCCCGCGCAGCCACGCGAGATCTGAGATCGTCGACTTCGTACCAGGGATGATGATCAGATCCGGATCGCCGAGTCCACCGGCGTGGTCGACCAGGCGCACACCGACACCCGGCTCGATGGACAGCGCGTCGACGTCGGTGATGTTCGACAACCTCGGCAGTCGGATGACGGCGACGTCGAGCGAGTCGCCATCCCACCCCGAGTCGCCATCCCACCGCTGGGCTCCCATAGGCCGGGGCCGCGGGCCACCGAGCGCCATGCTGTCCTCTGCGTCGAGTGCGATGTCGGCCAACCACGGCAGCACACCAATCGTTGGCACACCACACGCCGCCTCAAGCTGCGCGCACCCGTCCAACAGCAGCGCCGGATCGCCGCGGAGCTTGTTGATGACGAAGGCCTTGACTCGCCGCCGCAGCTGCGGTGGGAGCAGGTCGACGGTGCCGTGCAGCGCCGCGAAGACACCGCCGCGGTCGATATCGCCGACGACGATCGCGCCGAGGCCCGCCTCGTCGGCGACTCGGAGGTTGACGATGTCGTGCGAGAGCAGGTTGATCTCGGTCGGCGAGCCGGCGCCCTCGCAGATGACGACATCGAACCGAGCCCTGAGGTCGGCGAGCGCCTCAAGCACGAGGCCGAGCAGAGCCGGCTTGGCTGCGTGGTACTCGACAGCAGAGAGGGTCTTCCACGGGACCCCATTGACGACGACCTGACTCGTGCGATCGCTCGTTGGCTTGAGCAGGATCGGGTTCATGGCAACCTCGGCTGGCACCCGAGCCGCCATGGCCTGCACCCCCTGGGCCCGGCCGATCTCACGACCGTCCGCCGTGACGAACGAGTTGAGCGCCATGTTCTGCGCCTTGAACGGTGCGACGGTCACCCCGTTGCGCACCAGCAGACGACACAGGGCACTGACGACGTGGCTCTTGCCGGCGTCGCTCGTCGTGCCGCACACCATCAGCCCGCCGCGCAGACCAGCCCATGGTGCGGTGGCCCCTTCAGTCACGAGGGTACCCCGTCGACCGGCGCTGACGTGACTCGCAACGCCTCGTCCAGGCGGCCGAGTCCATGCGCATCAGGTACCGCGATGCGGAACGTGCCGGGCATGGCGAAGCTGGTGCAGTCACGCACCACCACCGCCTGACGAGCGAGACGCGTTCTGAGGTCGGCGTCGCCCGTCACGAGCAGCCACGGCGCAACCGACGGAACGACTGCGAGGCCGTGTGCGCTGAGCACCTCGGCGAGGTCGACGCGGCCCGCGGCCACGGCCCGGGCCGTGTGCACGAGGTCGACGGTGTCGAGAAGCTCGGGCAGCGCCGCGCAGACCAGGCCGTTGACAGACCACCGCGGCCGACGGTGCTCTAGGCGCGCCCGCATGGCAGCCGTCGAGCACAGGATGTACCCGATCCGAAGGCCCGCAACCGCGAGGAGCTTGGTGAGAGAGCCGATGACGATGGCCCCGCGGTCGGCGTCACCGCGCGTCCAGGTGCCCGTGGACATCGGCCAGAACGCTTCGTCCCACACATCGGCGCCGCTGCCGGGCCCCGCAAGGGTGCCCCTTGGGTTGTGGGGGTTCGCCCGCCACCGTGGACCGGCCTCATCGAGGCCGCGCCGTCCTGGCCGGTCGTGGAGGTGCAGGTGGCGCCGATACAGCGAGAACTCGTCGGGCTCCGCCCACCCGGGCCCGAGCTCTGCCGCCACGATGGCGATGGCCTCCGCCGCCCCATTTGTCAGCAGAACTCGATCGGCGGGCATGCCAAGCGCCGCAGCCAGCACATCGGTGGCCGGCCCGTCGTCCGGGTAGTCGCGAACGGCATCAAGGTGGCGAGCGATGACCGGTCGAGGATCCGCCGCCCACGGGTTCAGCGTCTGGGAGAGATCGAGTACGGCACTCCGAGCGACGCCGAGCCACGCGGCCACTGCCGCAGCGTCGCCTCCGTGTGCTCCCGGTGCCGGGATGGGCGCGCCGCTCATGGAGCGCGTCGCCGCCGAGGGGCCGGAACGATGGCCGCGATGCACAGCAGTGTCGCGAGCAGGAGCGTCATGTCGCGCAGCAGCACGGCCGCACGTTCGATGTCACCCGCTTCAGGAGGGCGGCCGTCGCCGAGCGTTGGCCGGGTCTCGACTACCTCGCCATAGTCGTTGTGGCCGCCGCCAAGCTGCACGCCGAGTGCGGCGGCGAACGCCGCCTCGATGACACCCCCGTTGGGCGATGGATGCGAGGCGCCGTCTCGGCGCACGACCCGGGCCACCACCAGCGCGCGCCCCGGACGAACCCCTGCGACCAGCGCCGCCGCGATGCGCGCCGGGACCCACGCCATGGCGTCATCCACCCGCGCCGATGCCCACCCGTACCGCAGATGGCGGTGCGTCCGGTGGCCGACCATCGCATCGAGGGTGTTGACGCCGCGGTGCACGAATGCGCCAACGGGCCCCAACGCTGCGGCCCACAGCGCCGTCGCGACCACTGCGTCGACCGAGTTCTCCGCAACCGATTCGACGACGGCTCTCGCCATGTCCACCCCGTTGAGGTTGGCCGGGTCGCGGCCGACAAGCGAAGGCAGACGCTCTCTGGCCCCGGCGATGTCGTTCGCGTTGAGGCGGTCGCCAACCGCGCGTGCCTCTGTGGCGAGGGCGTTGCCGGCAACGGCGACGGCGGTTGCGAGCGCCGTCGAGCGCACCGTGACCCCCGCCACGCCCGCAAGCGCGATCCCCGCCGCAGCATGCGCGACGCCGCGACTCCGGTCGTCGGCCCACAGCGCATCCTCGATCGAACGCATCGCAGAGCCGTAGACGCTGACCGGATGCGGGTCGATGGGCGGTTCACCGAGCGCGAGGTCGACGATGAGGCCAGCCGCGACGGCGAAGAACCGCTTCCGCCACCCGCCGAGCTGCACGAAGCTCAACACGCCCCCGGCCTTGGAGGTCACCAACGAGCAGCGGCGACGAGCAGCGCCAACGTCTCGGCCACGACGCCAGCCGCGCCCAACACGTCGCCGGTGAATCCACCCAGCTTGAAGCGTCCGAGGGCCAGCACCCCGGCACCGCCAACGATGCCGCCCCCCACCGCGGCGAGCCCGGGCCACAGCCGCCACACGACCGCAAGACCGGTTGCCCACAGCAAACCGGCACCGCCGACGACCCACGCCGGCGGCGCCCCCCGCAGGAAGGTCGTGACCAACCCTTTGCCTCCGTCTCCTTCAGCTCTCGCGTACGGCAGCGTCAGGGCACCGACCGCCATGACCGTTCGCGACAGGCACCACAGGGCGGGGAGGAGCCAGATGGTTGGGTGGAGTGCAGAGATGCACGCAACGCGCAGGAGGAGCAGCGCGGCGCCGACGCCAAGACCAAACGCGCCGACGTCCGGCTGAGCCATGACGCGAAGCCTCCGATCCCGGTCAAGGTGGCTGAGTACCCCGTCGGCGGTGTCCACGAGACCATCGAAGTGCAACATCCCGGTGAGCCCGAGATCCGCGATGACCACAAGCACCGCGGCGATGAACGGGTTCCACAGGTGCGAGGCGCCCGCCCACACACCGCTCAGCACCGCACCGACCGCCAGTCCGACGACGGGGAACCATCGAAGGCTCCTGCCATCGGGCACGCGCCCTCGGCCAACCGGGATGGGCGTCAGGAAGGCCAGGGCGGCGATCATGTCGCCGCGGCCCCGAGCTCGAGGGGGCGACCGGCGACGACGAGCGTCACCCGATGTGCCACTGCGGCGACAGCTTGGTTGAAGAGCCCGAGGCGATCGACGAAGGCGCGACCGACCGCCGTCGGGGCGTGCAGGGAGGAGCCAACCTCCTCCGACACCACGATCGTTGCGGCGCCCCGAGCCGAACGACCGTGCAGCGCTTCGATGACCCGGTCTTCGTCCGCCGGGACTGGCCCCGCAGCGAGCCAGGTGCCGAGGCCGTCCACCATGACCGAACCGTCGAGGCCGGCGAGCAGCGGCGCAAGCTCGGCCGCGGTCTGGATCTCATGCACAGCCCAGCGCGCGCTCCGGCGCCGTCGATGCCCCTCGATGCGATCTGTCATCGACACGTC
The DNA here is from genome assembly GCA_043739605.1 of Acidimicrobiales bacterium. Classification (GTDB taxonomy): domain Bacteria; phylum Actinomycetota; class Acidimicrobiia; order Acidimicrobiales; family JAUJNH01; genus JAYUDU01. The sequence continues at coordinate 5,256 of JAYUDU010000566.1, forward strand.
GTCGGAGTCGGGGATCCATGTGGCGATGTACGCGTGAGGGGGCGCAAGCAACCCAAGGCGACCCTCGGCGTACGCGGACTTGCCCGAGCGAGTGCCGCCAAGCACGAGATGGATCATGCGGGCTACCTCCGCAGCGAGTTCTCTGGCCGCGCTGCGTCCACCGATGCTCGTGACGTTAGCCGCCCGATACGGTCCTCTCTGTGGCACGAACCGATTCGATCGTCCTCGTCAACACCGGACACGGCAAGGGCAAGTCCTCTGCCGCGTTCGGCGTCATGGGCCGAGCGTGGGCACGGGGCTGGACCGTTGGTGTCGTCCAGTTCGTCAAGGGGGGGAAGTGGAAGACCGGAGAACGCAAGCTCGCGGACCACCTTGGCATCGAGTGGCACACGCTCGGCGATGGCTTTACGTGGGAGTCAACCGACCTCGACGAGACCGCCGCCAAGGGGCGCCACGCGTGGGAGGTCGCCGCGGCGAAACTCGCGTCCGGCGACTATGACCTGCTCATCTTCGACGAAGTGACGTACGCAGCCAAGTACGGCTGGGTCGACGCGGCGACCATCGCTGCCGCCGTCGCCGGACGGCACCGCCGCACGAACCTCGTGATCACCGGACGAGACTGCCCACAAGAGGTCATCGACGTCGCCGACACCGCCACGGAGATGCGCAAGATCAAGCACGCCTACGACGTTGGCATCGTTGCGAAGAAGGGAATCGAGTTCTGACCACCACGCCCTGGCGACGCTCGTGCAGGTCACCGCCACGGGCGCCGTTGTGCTCACGCCGTGAGGTGGGCCACCAGGTCAAGATCGTCGAGCGAGCGCAGCTCGCCCCGCAACGCATCGGCCAACCCCGCAGCCAGTCCCAGTCGCGGCGTCGAGGTCTCCGCGTCGACGACAACGGAACGCACGCCCGCGGCGCCGATGGCCTCGGCCGCGTCCAATGATGCCCTTACCGGATCTTGGCCGGCTGGCGCCTGGGTGGCCCGGCCGTCGGTGATGAGCACCAGCACCGGCGCGCCGCGCGGCTCCTTGCCAAGCAGCAGGTCGTACGCTAAGACCAACGCATCGGCGAGCGGAGTCGGACCGCCGACTGGAAGGTCTGCGAGTCGAGCCTTTGCGACCTCGACCGACCCGGTCGGACGAAGCACCACGGAGGCTCCTGCACCGCCACAGGTGACGAGCGCCACCCGATCGCGGCGCTGATAGGCATCGGCGAGGATTCCAAGCACGGCACCGGTTGCGGCGTCGACGCGACGCGCCGCACCCATCGATCCTGACGTATCGACGACGACCACAACCAGCGAACCGACGCTCTGCACCCGTTCGTGAGACCGGAGATCTCCGGGGGCGACGCAGACGGCGGCCCCGGCCCCCGCCCCCGCCGCACGCGTCACGGCGGCAACTGCCGTCGCACGCGGGGCGACCGCGCCCCCGGGCCTCCACTCCTGCTCGCCGACGATCCGGCCTCCATCGCCCGCGGCGAAGGCGCTGCGACCGGATCGACCTTCGCTTGATCGTCGCGGCGAACCCCGGCCAACGACATCGCGCCTCGCAGGTCCGGGCGAGGTCTGCCGGTCGTAACGACCCCCCGTGGGAACCTGACCGTCCTCGGACTCCGGTCCGGAGCCCGCGGCTGCGCTCTCGTCCGCATTGGGCGCGGCGTCGCTGCCGAGGCCCGCCTCCTCCAGCGCATCATCGAGATCGTCCTTGGACATCGTCGGCTCGTCGAACGGGCGGCGACGGCGCCGGTGGCCGAGCACGAACGGAGCGACGCGCGCCACGTCGTCCCGTGCCGCCTCCGCCCGATCCTCCCAGCCCGCGAGCGCTGCGGCGGCGCGGCACAGCATGAGGTCGGCGCGCAGGCCCTCAGCTCCCACCGCGACCGCAAGCCGGCATGCCGCGTCGACGACATCATCGGAAACCTGCGCCGCGACATGCATCGCGACGCGCGCTGCCAGGGCTGCATCGGCGGCGGCGGCGGCCTCGTCGTCGCGGCCGCGGTCGTGTTCGAGCTGGCGGCGCACGGCAATGGCGCGGGCCACTGGATCGGGCGACGTGTGCATCTCGACGCACAGCCCGAAGCGATCGAGCAGCTGGGGTCGCAGCTCGCCCTCCTCCGGGTTCATCGACGCGACGAGGACGAACCGCGCCGCGTGCACATGCGAAACACCGTCGCGCTCGACGCGGTGTTCGCCGGACGCCGCGGCGTCGAGGAGCGCATCAACGAGGTGGTCCGCCAACAGGTTCACCTCATCGACGTACAGGACGCCGCCATGGGCAGCGGCAAGCAGTCCTGGCGAGAAGCGATGTGTGCCGTCCTCCAGCAGGGCGGCAACGTCGATCGAACCCAGCACCCGGTCTTCGCCGGCGCCGAGGGGCAGCTCGATGAACGGCGCATCACTCGCCAACAGCGTCGCCAGTCC
>JAYUDU010000567.1:0-7653 GCA_043739605.1 Acidimicrobiales bacterium
GTCCACGGACCAGCGACCTGGCCCCAACCGGCGGCCGTACGCTCGAAGATGCGCAGGAGGCCGGTCTTGGTGTGGAACTCGACGTACTCCTGCACGCCACGCCGACCGTACCGAGCCGGCAGCGACGCGACGTGCTCGGGGGCGAGTGGGTTCGGGTCGCTGGGTGAGATCACCTCGATGACGAAATCGAACCCGACGCCCGCCTCGCGATCGGTGAACCAGGCGGTCCGCTCGGCGACGGGCGGCCGCCCAAACGCCACGCCGATGTCGGGCGCCAGCGGCCGCGGGTCACGCTTGTCGTACCAGAAGACGTCGCACAGGACGACGACGTCGTCTCGACGCGACATCAAGGTGGAGCAGAGGTTGTTGAACAGCACAGCCAGGAGCAGCTGATGCACTGGGTTCTGGGGCATGGGCTCGCGTTCCGTGAGTGATCCGCTGTCGAAGTACAGAGGACCGCTCTCGCGTACGAGGCTGGCGGCAGTCGAGGCCATGAGCACAGGGTACAGAGGGGGTGAGACGCTGAGCGCTGCTACTTGCCGCCGGCGGGCACCTGCACGATGGTCTGGCCGCCGACGGTGACGCCGCCGCACGGGCCCGCGGTGTTGACGACGCTCGGCTTCGATTCCTTGATGGCCTCGATGAACTGCTGGCACAGCACCTGAGGCGTCAGCGTCTGGGTGCGCAGCTGGTTGGCGGCGGCGTCGCCCTCCGCCTTGATGCGGGCGATGGCGGCGTCACGCTCTGCGGCCTGCTGCTCGAACTCCTTGGCTTCGGCTCGCTGACGAGAGGCCGCCTTGTCGGCGATGGCCTTCGCAAACGCGTCATCGCTCGGGCGAACCTCACGGAACAGCACGTCCTCCAGGATCATGCCGACCGCAGCCAACCTCGGCGCCAGCAGGTCCTTGGCCCTGGCCGCGACCTCGCTGCGCCTCGATCCGATGATCTCCTCAGCCCGAAAGCTGGCGGCGGCGTCGCGTGCCGACGTGCGAGAGATGTTGCGGACGAGCGGCTCTGGGTCGGTGCCGATGGTCTTGTAGATGTTGACGATCTTGGCCGGGTCGACCCGATACTGGATGGTGACGTCTGCGTTGAGACGCACGTTGTCTGAGGCCTCGATGCCGAGGCTGTCGTCGCCGCTGCTCTGGCCTTCCGTGCTGCGCGCCACCATGACGTACAGGCGGGTGCGCGCCGACAGCGTCTCGACGGTGCACCACGGCGCAACGATGTGCACCCCTGGCCGCACGGTGCCCTTGACACGACCAACGCACAGCTTCACGCCGATGTTGCCCTCGTTCACCACCTGGAACGAGGCAGAGCCCGCGAGGAGCAGGCCGAGCACCACGGGGATGACCAGCACGGCTGCTGCCGGCGGAAGTGGGACCTGGGGCACGCCCTTCATGGCGGTGGGCCGCGTTGCCGCGGCCCGACGCACCGCGGCTGCGCCGACGAAGCCAAGCACCACGAGGACGAGTCCGAACACAAGCCTTGCCATGCGGCGCAGCATCGCACCTTCTCGGCACTCGCTGGTGCCGGGGCCGGATCGAAGCGCCGCAGGCGGGAAGGGGCCCTACAGGCGGCGCAGGACTCGGAGACTGCCGACGGCTGTGTGCTCGGCCCAGCGGCCCGACTCGAGCGCCCGGACGAACAGCCCGTAGGGGGCCTGGCCGCCGGCGGACGGGTCGGCGAACACGTCGTGGATGGCCAGCGTGCCGCCGGGCCGGACGTGATGCAACCAGGCGGCTTCGTCGGCCTTGACCATCTCGTCGCCGTGTCCACCGTCGATGAACAAAAAGCCCACCGGCGTCGACCACCACGCGCCGACAACTGCAGACCGGCCCACGACCGCCACCACGACGTCTTCGAGCCCGGCCTCGGACATGGCCCTGCGGAAGAACGGCAACGTCTCCATGCGCCCACTGGCGTCGACGACGTCCGGGTCGTGGTGCTGCCACCCGAACTGGTTCTCCTCGCTGCCGTGGTGGTGGTCGACCGTGAAGAGCACGGTCGAGCGCTGCTGGGCGGCGGCGCCAAGCCAGATCGAGCTCTTCCCGCAATAGGTCCCCACCTCGAGGAACGGCCCCGCCGCGCACGAGAGCGCCGCGTCGTGCAACGCCTCGGCTTCAGCTTCTGGCATGAAGCCCTTGGTGCGAGCGGCGGCATCGGCCTGCCCTGGTGTGAGTGCCATGGCCTCAGGCCTCCTTGTCTGAGACGCCGGCCTGGTCGAAGGTGGCCATCTCGGCCAGGATCTTCGCGGCCGCCTGGACGATGGGGATGGCAAGCGTGGCCCCGCTGCCCTCGCCAAGGCGCAGACCGAGATCGAGCACCGGGTCGAGGCCCAAGTGAGCAAGGGCGACGGTGGCCCCCGGCTCTGAGGAGCGGTGACCGGCGATGAGGTAGCCGATGGTGTCTGGGACCAGGGCGACCGCGACCAGCGCCGCCGCGCACGCGATGACGCCGTCGACGATGACCGGCACCCGGGCCGCGGCGCCGCCGACGATGAAGCCGGCCAGCGCGGCGATCTCAAGGCCGCCGATCTGGGCGAGCACCGCCGTGGGGTCGGCGGCGGCCAGGTCGCCGATCTCGGCGGTGGCCCGGTCGAGGCCCCGCTGCACGACCGCGACCTTGGTGGCCAGCATGGGGTCGTCAACGCCGGTGCCGCGCCCGGTGACGGCCGCAGCCGACTGGCCGGTGAAGGCGGCGATGAGCGCCGCCGACGGCGTGGTGTTGCCGATGCCCATCTCGCCCATGGCGATGCCGCGCGCCCCCCGCCCGATGAGGCGTGCTGCTGTGGCCGCGCCGACATCGAGGGCGGTGCGGGCCTCGTCGATGGTCATGGCCGGCTCGACGGCGAGGTCGCCGGTACCGCGTCGAACGCACGCCCGAACGAGGCGGGCCCCGTTCGCCATGGCGGCACTCTCCGCCTCAGGAGGCAGGTCGCTGGCGATGCCAACGTCGACCACCTCCACATCGGCGCCGGCGTGGCGGGCCAAGACGTTGACGGCGGCGCCTCCGGCCAAGAAGTTGAGGACCATCTGGCCCGTCACCTCGCCCGGCCACGGCGTGACGCCCTGGGCGAGCACCCCGTGATCTCCCGCGAACACGCCAACCGCCACCGGCTCTGGCACCGGCGGCGGCACGGCGCCGGAGATGGCGGCAAGACGGCATCCGAGGTGCTCGATGAGGCCCAGCGCGCCGCGGGGCTTGGTCTGGCGGTCGGACAGGGCCTGCGCGTCGGCGGCGGCGGCGTCGTCGACGGGCCGCACGGCCGCCGCGGCGAGACCGAACGCCCCCGATGCGGCCTGGAGCGGAGCGTTCGTCGGTGTGTCAGGCATCATCTTGGCGATCCTACGAGCGCCCAGACGGCGACGGGATTCGCGAAAGTCCCGGCCCGTCGGCCACGGCTGAGCGGATGTGAGGAACGAGCATCGAGGAAGCCGTACCGACGATGCCCGGCGCGTCGCCGCAGGCAGGTAGCATGCTCGCCACTCATGACCGCGCTCGGAACCGAAACGCCAGACGCGCCGGCGCCTGACCCCACAGGTGTCCGCATGCCGCGCGATGTGGCCTCGCTCGTCGCGCTCGCCCGCTCCGACGGCGCCGCCAAGTTCTTCAAGTACACAGCAGTCTCCGTCGTCTCCGTCGTCATCAGCGAGCTGACCCTGGTCACCGCGCTGCAGTTCGTCGAAGCGACGTGGGCCAACGTCATCGCGGTGTCCGTTGGCACGGTCCCGAGCTACCAGCTGAACCGTCGCTGGGCGTGGGGCAAGACGGGCAAGGGCCACCTGTGGCGTGAGGTCATGCCGTTCTGGATCATGAGTTTCATCGGCCTCGCCGTCTCGACCATCGCCGTGTACCTGCTCGAACAGAACGTCGTCGCCGATCAGGAGCATCTGACGGGCAAGGAGAAGGCGCTCGTCGCCCTGACCAACCTCGGCGCGTTCGCGCTCTTGTGGGTGGCCAAGTTCCTCATCATCAACAAGGTGCTCTTCCACCACACCCCCCCGGACGAGATCGACCCCGTCCTCGATGGCAGGTCCGGCTTCCCAACATAAGGCCTGGGGCCGTCGGTTCGCCGGGGTCTGGCGGCGCCGCCTCGGCTGCGGGCGTAGCCTTGGTGCTCATGGCGCAGCTGCTGTTCGAAGCGACGTCCGTGACGGCGATGCCTGGTGACGCGGCGCGTCTCGGGTTGTCGATCCACAACGACACACCGGTCGTGCAAGAACTGCGGCTCGAAGCCCTCGGCGCGGCCGCCGGGTGGGCGCGCATCGAGCCGGCGCTGGTCAGTGTGTTCCCCGGCGCAGTCGCCACCGCGTCCGTGGTCATCGAGCCACCGGTCGGCACGTCGTTGTCCGGCGCCATCCCGCTGGGCGTACGGGCGACCAGCACCGTCGACGGGTCGACGGTGGTCGAGGAAGCGACGATCGAGCTTGGCTCGACGAGCCTCGTCCAGATCGAGCTGCACCCGCGCACAGTCCGCCACCGCAGCCACTCCACGCACCGACTGGAGATCCGCAACTCTGGCAACGCCCCCGCGGTCGTCCACATCAGCGCAAGCGAGCCAGATGACACCCTCGACCTCGACGTGAAGCCGTCCCGGCTCGAGGTGCCTCCCGGTGGTGTCGAAGAGGCGGTCGTCCACGCCTCTTCGGTCTCACGCACCCGCGGCCGCGAGGTCGCCCGACACCCTTTCACCGTCCTCGTCGAGCACAACGGTCAATCCTCGACCGCCGACGGCGTGCTTGAGCAGGCCAGCGGTCGGCCCCCGTGGCTGGTGCCCGCGGCCATCGCCATGGCCGCCCTTCTCATCGTCGCCATCGTGGTGCTCAACCGTGGCGGCACCAGGTCCGAGGTGCTCAACGCCTCCAGCAAGAGCGCAACGACGACGACCGTTGCCGCAGGTGCCGCGCCCGCCCAGGGAGGCGCACCGGCCAACGGAGGAGCTCCCGGTGGGCCCGCGGCGGCGGCTGGCGGCGCGCCCGGCACCCCCGGCGCGCCAGGGACTCCCGGCGCGACTGCCGGTCAGGCGGCTCCGGTCACGCCGACGGCGCCGAGCGGCACGCCGACGCCAGGAGGTGGCACGGCGGCGGCCGCCGGCAACCAGCCCGGCGGCGGCCCCATCCCGACGGTAGCGGCGACGACCGCGCCTACCGCGGCCCCGGTCGTTCTCTCCCCCACCATGTACGCCGCGGTCACAGCAGACGGCGCCCTCGCCCGTGGCACCGCGGGCACCCGGGTCAGCGCCAGCGGCACCCAGGACCGCACCGTCACGTTCCCCAACGACATCTCTCGGTGTGCCCTCGTTGCATCGCCTGGGTCGACCGTCGACAACTACATCTACTCGCCCACGCACGTCGGCGCAGTGGCAACGTCCGCGACCGCAGTCCACGTCCGCAGCGGCGCGGTGTCAGACAACGGCAGCACCCACGGCATCCCCTTCTACTTGACGGCGTTCTGCAAGGACGCCACGTTCGCCACCGTCGGCGCCGGAGGCAACCTCGTGCGGGGCCAAGGCGGCACGGGGGCCACGAGCCTCGGCGCCGGGCGCACCAAGGTCACCTTCGCCGCTGACGTGTCTGGGTGTGCCTACGTCGCCTCCACCGACGACGGCGCGGTGGGCGCGTACGTCGCATCCGCGGCTCGTGATGCGCGGTCTGTCATCGTCGAGACGCGAAGCGGCGGGAGTGGCGCACCGCTCGTGGCGGCGCCGTTCAACTTGGCGGTCGCATGCGCGGGCGGACCGTCGATGTATCTCGTTCGCCAAGATGCCCAGGGTTACACTCCGGGCACCGTGGTGCGCTCCAGCCCTGGGGTCACCTATGCCGACTCCTCCGGATACAACATCAACGTCGGCTTCCCTCGTGACCTTGGTGCCTGCTCGCTGAACGGCACCATCGGTGCGACATCGACGCAGAGCCCTCCCACGGAGGGCTTCATCAGCCTCGACAAGGGCGGCGACGGCTCGACGACCCACCTCGAGGTGAAGAACGGTGGCGGCGGCGTCGGCGGCGGCGGTTACCTCAGCTTCCACCTCCTCGCCACCTGCCCCTGATCCCTGTCTGCTCCTGGCGTCATGCCGGCCTGCGGATGGCCGTTGGCGTCCCCGTGACGGCGCGGATCCTGACCCGCAGGCCCGACCGGGGCGACTCCAACATGCGGCCGCCGCCGAGGTACAGCGCCACATGGTGGACGGGTCGACCGAAGCAGACGAGATCTCCTGGCCGCGCTTGGGCCAACGACGGCACCGCGGCGCCGAAACGGGCCTGCTCCCGGCTGGTGCGAGGGATGTGGACCCCGCCGGATGCCCAAGCGATCTGGGTGAGGCCGGAACAGTCGACTCCGCTCCGCGTGGTGCCTCCCCAAAGGTACGGCACCCCGATGAGGGCCGACGCGGCCCTCAGCGCAATGTCTGCACGGCCGCCGCCGGTCCCTGCTACCCATCCCGGGGCCGCCGCACCCTGGCCTGCACCCCCAGCGCTGGCGGCGCGGCCCCGGCGCCGCGGGCGCGCTCGCCTCGCTCCCCTCGCGGGTCGTGCGATACCTGCGTCGCTGCGGGAGCCTGCGACCGGGTCCGGAGCGTCTGGCTCATCGATCCGACTCGTACGCGCCCGCATCTCTGCACCGGCCTCGTCGAGCCACGTCGCGGTGGCCGTCAGCGACGCCAGAGCCGCCGGATCGGCGCCGGCGGACCGAAGGCGCATGACGTGGCGACGAATATCGATCGCCGTTGACGCTGCACGTCGATCAAGGATCGCTACTAGAACTGATGAGAAAGAGCGAAACATGATGTGAGCATACAGTTTTTCCTGCAAGTTGTCACCGGCCGTTCTCGGACGCCGCTCGGTCTGGCAGCATCGACCTCGTGTCGATGCCGCCCCCGCCCCCGCCATCCCCTGGCTCAACGCCGCCCGCGGAGCCCTCTGCAGAGCCCTCTGCAGAGCCCTCTGCGCTTGACGATCTCATCGCGCTGCTCGACCTTGAGCGGATCGAGGTCGACATCTTTCGGGGGTTCAACCCCGACGAGAAGCGGGTGCGGATCTTCGGCGGACAGGTGGCGGGCCAGGCCTTGATCGCTGCCGGCCGCACCACTGCGGAGGGGTGGCCCGTCCACTCGTTGCACGCCTACTTCCTGCGCCCTGGCGACCCAACCATCCCGGTGGTCTATGAGGTCGAACGGATCCGCGACGGCCGCAGCTTTGCTACCCGAAGGGTGCGCGCCATCCAACACGGCCAAGCGATCTTCCACCTCTCGGCCAGCTTCCACCGCACCGAGCCCGGCGTCGACCACCAGTTCCCCATGCCCGCCGCTCCCCCACCCCGCGCGCTGCCCACGTTTCGCGAGCGCATGGCGCCGTGGGCCGACCAGATGGGCGACTGGTACACGAGGCCGCGACCCATCGACACCCGGTACGTCGAAGACCCGCCCCGCCACCGCGACCCGCGGCCGCCCCGCCAGCAGGTGTGGTTTCGAGCCGACGGCACCCTGGCCGACGACCCGCTCCTCCACGCCTGCGTGGTCGCCTACGCCAGCGACATGAGCCTGCTCGACTCTGTCCTGTTGCCGCACGGCATCAGCTGGGATGACCCGACGTTCATGGGCGCATCGCTCGATCATGCGATGTGGTTCCACCGCCCGTTTCGCGCCGATGAATG
>JAYUDU010000568.1:0-2935 GCA_043739605.1 Acidimicrobiales bacterium
GGACCCGACTGGAAGAACGACCGGGCCGAGACCCGCCACGTACGCCCGCCGATGTCCTCGTGGATGGCCGGTTCGTTGCGACCCTGGATGGGACGCGCCAACGCGTGGCCGGGCACGATGCGAACGCCTTCCGGAACGCTGACGCCGTGCTTGGGGATGCGGGGCCCGATGATGACGAGCCGCTCTTGCGACGACACGCCGACGCGCACGGTCACCTCCCGAGCAGAGCCGAAACGGCCCTCGACAAGCACCTCCTCGACCAGCGGATGTGCGACCAGGCAACGATCGAACGCGACGGGGTCATGCGAGCGGCGACGACGCAGCCCGGCGCGGCCGTGCTCGTCGACGACGGCGCGAACCGTGGTTCGATAGCCGGCGTCCGGGACGCGCCGGACCGCTTCGACAACGAGCTCCTCTGCGTCGATGACACCGCCGAGGCGGCGGAGCGCGTCGACGACGATGCTGCGCTTGAGGCGCCCCTGGGCCTCGCCTGCTGCGTGCAACAGGTCGCACCCACCGCAGCCGAGCGCTACTTGCGGACATGGTGGCTCGACGCGGTCGGGCGACGCAGACACGATGGCAATGGTCTGGAGACGCGCAAAGTCCTTCTTCGCCTCGACCACCTCGGCGCGCACCCTCTCGCCCGGCAGCGCACCTTCGACGAAGACGACGCGACCGTCGTCCTGGCGAGCGATGCCATCCCCGCCGGCCGCCAACGCGGTCACCTCCAGCTCCAACACTGCACCAACCGCAACCGCTGCCATGGACGCACCCTAGAAGAGTCCTGAAGGAGTGGACGGCAAGCGAGCATCGACTCCTGGGGTGCCCTCAACCGGGCAGTCGGCCCCTTCGTTGCCTGCTACTTCAACACCCTCCTAGGTGGGGCGGCGCGGCGCGACCCAGGAGCCGCATTCGACTGCTCACATCCACCGCCTTGCACCGCGCGCCGCGGCGGGGTGGCCTGCGCCCATACGCTCAACCGCCGGCGCAGTCCGCCGATCCGTCGCACCGGAGGTTCCACCTTGTCCCGTTCTGTCGTCACTCCGGCTGGTCTCGTTGCGATGTCACCCATCGAGCAGGTCAACCAGTTCGTCAACGAGGCGGCTGCGCTCGTCGATCTGCACCCTGATGTGCTTGCGGTGCTGACCACCTCGTACCGGGAGATCAGCGTGCAGGTGCCGGTTCGGATGGACGATGGTCACCTCGCCGTCTTCCGGGGCTACCGGGTCCAACACAACGGTGCGCGCGGCCCGTACAAGGGCGGCATCCGCTACCACCCTGAGGCGGATCTCGATGAGGTGCGGGCCCTGGCATCGCTGATGACGTGGAAGACCGCCCTCATGGACCTGCCATTTGGTGGTGCCAAGGGCGGAGTGCAGTGCGACCCGTCGGTCATGAGTCAACGCGAACTTGAGGCCATGACGAGGCGATTTACCAATGCGATCAGCCATGTCATCGGCGTCCACAGAGACATTCCTGCACCCGATGTCAACACGAATGCGCAGACGATGGCGTGGATGATGGATGCCTACTCTGCGCGTGCCGGCCACTCCCCAGCCATCGTGACGGGCAAGCCTCTCGATCTCGGTGGTGCTCCGGGGCGCGAGGCGGCGACGGGCCGCGGCGTCGTGTACGTGCTCGAGGAGGCGTGCAAACGCTGGGGCCGGGATCTGTCGCACATGCGAGTGGCCATCCAGGGCTTCGGCAACGTCGGCTCATGGGCTGCCCACGAGCTTGACCTCCGTGGCATCAAGGTCGTGGCCGTTTCAGACGTCAGCGGGGGCCTGCACGACGTTGACGGGCTCGACATCCAAGCCCTCATCCCGCGCGCCGCCAAGCACGAGCCGCTGGCCGAGACCGCGGGCTCGTTGGGCGACGCCGTCACCAATGCCGAGCTGCTGGAGCTGGACGTCGATGTCCTCATCCCCGCCGCGCTCGGCGGCGTCCTCACCGCAGAGAACGCCCCACGGGTGAAGGCTTCCATCGTCGTCGAGGCCGCCAACAACCCGACCACTCCCGAGGCCGACACCATCCTTGGCGCCAACGGTGTGGTGATCATCCCCGACATCCTTGCCAACGCTGGTGGTGTCACCGGCAGCTACTTCGAGTGGGCCCAGGACATCCAAGTGTTCACCTGGAAGGAGGAGCGGTTCAACGCAGAGCTGGCCGACGCAATGGTGAAGGCAACGCGCGTCACCGCCGACTTTGCAGACGCGAAGGGGGTGTCGTTGCGCATGGCGGCCTTCGCCATCGGCATGGATCGAGTCGCCCGCGCATCACACCTTCGAGGCTACGTCTAACAACCGAACGCACCGCCCCGAACGCCGCGACCGCGTCGCAACCAGACCACAGGCGCTAAGACCACAGCGACCCCTCTGGGCCACGTGGTGGACCAAAGCGAGCACCTCGAGCGGAGGTCAGCGAGCCGGAGTGAGCGAAGCGAGCCCTTCGGCTCGCCAGAATTACGAATATCTCGTGACCCAGCCCTTGGCTCGGAACTTCGCGAGCATCTTGGTGACCCAGATCATGGCGACGAGGCCGGCGGCGAGGGTGGTGGCGCCTGCGATGGCGAGCTCGTGCCAAGGGATGCCGCCACCGTCGAGCACGGATCGCCCGGCTGCGAAGGCGTGCGTCGTTGGCAACAGCTGGCTGATCGGGCGAAGGGGTCGGGGCAGGTTGGAGACCGGATACATGGTGCCAGAGAGGGGCATGATGGCGAAGAGGATGCCCCATGCCAGGGCTTCGGCGCCGCTGCCGAAGCGCAGCACCAGGCCGATGACGAACAGCGCCACCACCCATCCAGACAGCATCAGCAGGGCGACCACGGGCACCAGCACCCAACCGAGTCTGGTGATGCCGAACCCGAAGGCGCCTGCGGCGCACAGCGCGACGGCACCGACGCCGATGACCGTCTTGACGAGCCCCATGAGCGCGA
>JAYUDU010000569.1:0-17593 GCA_043739605.1 Acidimicrobiales bacterium
GCCGGGCTGCACGCCAGGCGGACGCGGTCCGGCTCACCCTCATCGGGTGCGGGGTCGTCGACGAAGCCTGAGGTGACGTAGTCGGCGAGCACGGCGGGCTCCCACCACGACAGCGGTGGTCGGGCCGCGAACCGTTCGAACACCGCGGCGCGAGACGCGAAGCTCGCCCGGCGTCGGCGCGCCCCCTCTGCGAGTGGGTTGACGGGTTGGCCCTCCGCATCGATCCTGCCCGCGCCCCAGTCTGGGGGGAAGATGACGGGCTCGTATGCCCACAATGCCGAGAAGGTGCCGGGGCGGGCAGCCTCGGCCATGAGCAGCGTCGCCCCACCGCAGCTGTGCCCTACCCCGACCGCACCGACGATGTCGAGGGCGTCGAGTGCGATGAGGACGTCGTCGGCGAACCGCGGCCATGCGAGTCCTGGCACACGCCCGTCGGCATCCTCGGCGAGGTCGGGAGTCGACGACGCCCCGTGTCCGCGAAGGTCGATGCCGATGACCCGCCATCGGGCGCCGAGGTGGGCCGCGAACTGGCGGTAGGTCCACGCATTGAAGCCAGTGGCGTGGCACACCAGCAGCGGTGGCGCCGCGATGTCGCCGGCGAGCTCGTGCATCGCGATGGTCGCAGCGTCGCCGATGTCGATCAGGTGATCGGGCCGGTCGGGGATCCGTCGCAAGCCGCCAGGAGGCCCGTCGCTGGTCGGGTCTGGCGCAGAGTGGGTGCTCGACATCGCCCGGCGACCGTATCGGCGAAGGGGTCGCTACGTTGTGACCATGAGCGTCGACGCGCCCCAGCAGCCGTCGACGGCGCCGTGGGTCGTGCCGTTCGCGGCTGGTGCGGTCCCGTCCCCGGCTCCGGGCCCGCCGGCGTGGTCTGGCACTCCGCCAGCCGGTGGCCCGTCCGATCCTTCCGGCGGCCGCGTCCCGGCCGAGACCAACGTGCCCGTCGACGCGACCATCCGCACGCGCGCGGTCCTCGGTCTCTTGGCGCTCGTCATCGTGGCGACGGGTGTGTGGTCGATCGGTCTGCGGCTCGCGGGGGCTCACCCCCCGGCGTTGCCGTTCGTCATCGGCGCCAAGCTCGCCAGCGCTGCCGTTGCCCTCGCTCTCATCCAGCGGCTGGGCTGGATCGAGCGGGTCGGCCTGCGCCGCCTCACCCGGTGGTCCTTCCTGTGGTTGGCGTGGCTGCCGGTCGCGTACGTGGCCATCTCCGCCGCCGGGCACCATCCGTCTTCGCGCCTGACGCCGTGGTCGACGCTCGGGATCGTCGTGTTGTGCGCGGCGGTCGGTCTCGACGAAGAGCTGTGGTTCAGGGGTTTGGTCCTCGAGACGTTGCGGGCGCGCGGGACGACGGCGGCGGTCCTGCTGAGCGGGCTCACCTTTGGGCTCACTCACTCGATCAACATCGTCGGCCAGTCGGCAACAGCCACCGTCGGCCAGGTGGTGTTTGCCGGGTGCTTCGGCGTCTGCCTCGGGGCGGTGCGCGTGCGGACCGGTTCGATCTGGCCGTCCATTGCGCTCCACATGGCCTGGGACCTCGTGTTGGTGGCGCACGAGGGCACGCTCGATCGCGGCGCAGGAGCGTCCCCATCGCTGGCTGCTGCCCTCATCGGTTCACTCATCGTCGGTTCGCCCCTGCTCGTTCATGGACTCGTCCTCGTCCGCAGATCGCGGGTGTGCGGGCCCGACGGTCGCCTGCCGTCGCGCCGCGGTCAAACGGGCGGTCCGGGCACACCGCCGTGGCCCGTTGTCGTCACGGCCGCACCAACGTGGCTGGCTCCGGGACAGGCGGCCTCGACGATGTGGGCACCCCCGCCGGGCGCGGTGCGTGCGGGGTCGTGGCCGTCGCCTGGGCCGGTCCCCGGCGCCCGCGGTTGGACCTGGGAAGGAGCCCGATCAGATCGGGCATTCCGTCCGGACCCGCTGTTGGAATGAGGTGGCGGGCCCTGTGGTCGGCGGGCCTGTGTTTGCCGGCGGCCGGTGGACTCACGCGAACAGCGACAGCTGGCCGGGCGCAGGCGAGAGGCGTTCCCGGAGGCCGAGCGCGGCCCGGATGGCGTCGTCGCTGTGGGCGTTCGCGCAGATGATGTGAACGGAGGAGCAGCCTGCGCCGAGGCGTTCCGCGGTCGATGCCAAGCCGTCCAGCTCGTCTTCGGAATATCGCCACGGCCATTGCCAGCGACCGGGGCGTCTGCCAAGGGCGCGCAGCACCGCGACGTCGGCCGTCGCCGCCTGCAGCGGTGCCGCATGTGTCGGGTGGGCGGCCTCGTCACGGCACACGTATGCCAGTTCAAGATCCTCGAGCAGGGCGAGGGTATCTTCCGCCTGGGGGCCTTCGTGCCAGCCGTGGTGAGCCAGTTCGACGGCGATCCCGAGGCCGTCAAGCGCGGCTCGAGCCTGGCCGAGGAGCGTGGTCGACGTGCGTCCGGGCTTGGCCCAATGCGGCAGTCGCAGGATGCACACGCCGAGCTTGCCGGCTTCGTCCAACATGTCCAACGGCTCGCGAAACCGCCGCCAGCACTCCGCAAGCCCGTCGAGACTCAGGTGTTCGGCGTAGAGGCGATGCTTGTCCCTCGCCTCGGGTCGAACCTCGCCAGCGAGGTCCTCCCACAGCGATGACGGCAGCGCCGCAGCCCCGCACAGCAGCGCCCACGCCGGTATGTCGAAGACGAAGTCCCCCGGGGTCTGATCTGCCCACCGTCGGAGCTGCTCGGCGGTAGGAGGGAACAAGCGCGTCGCGCCCGTCTCGGCCAAGGTCAGGCGCTGGGAGTAGAACCCGAGCCGCTCTGGTGCGCGCATCGAAGAACGGGGATAGAAGGCGCCGTCGCGCAGCAACGAACGATCCGACCACGATGATGCTCCGATCAGGAAGTGCGGTGGCGACGCTGTGTTCGACGTCACACCTCGATGGTATGGACACGAGGGCACGTTGAGGCGCATGCTTGGTTGGAGAGGACCGGAGTCGCACCAGGCGACCGGCAGCGACGGGGGCAGGGGAACGAACATGACACATGGCACACTCCTGGTGACCGCAGGAGCAGGCTGGATCGCCACATCGATCGGGGTAGCGATGCTGATCGGGCGGTCCTTGCGGCGACGCGACGTTGACCAACCCGGCGAAGGTGACCTGTTGGACGACGACGATGACGCCATCGGCGCAGTTCCCCTCGATGTCGACCTCCGGCTGCCCGGGGCGCGGGCCGTCGACGCTGCAGCCCTCGCACTGGGCCCGTCGACGTTCTCAGCTGAGCGGTGAGCCCCGGCCTCACCGATTCGATCCGTCCGCGGCGCGTGGCGGGACGGTGGACGCCAGCGGTCGCGGCGTGGCACGATCGGCTTATGTTGCGGCGAGGTGTGACGGGAAGGAGCAGGCGGATGCGGTCCATCTCGACGAGCGGCGCTGGCACGTCAATGGCGATCCTCGCCGGCTGGTGCGTCGTAGCCGCGTGGTTCGGACTGCTGGGGGCGCGCTGGCTGCACCGCATCACAGGACTCGACCAGCCCGTGCTCTTGGACGCACTGGTTGCGGATGGCCTCGACGATCCCCTCGATCTGGTCCTTCGCGACGTCGACTGGGACGCAGAGCTCGCGTCCATCGTCACCTCGTAGCCACGGCGGAGACTTCCTAGGCTGGCCCTGATGCCACTGCCCTTTCGCCCGCCGATCGCACCGATGCTGTGCAAGCCCGCGCCAGATCTGCCGGCCGCCGGTGCGGTCATCTACGAGCCGAAGTGGGATGGGTTTCGCTGCATCGCGTTCGTCGAAGCTGGCGGGCCAGCCAGCGGCGCTGAGGTCATCCTCGGCTCCCGGAACGAGAAGCCCCTCACCCGGTACTTCCCGGAGCTGGCAGAACCGCTGCGGGCCGCGCTCCCTGCGGGCGGCGTGCTCGATGGAGAGATCGTCGTCGCGGGGGCCAACGGCCTCGACTTTGGGTCGCTCCAACAGCGGATCCACCCAGCGGCCTCCCGGGTGGCCATGCTGGCGGATGCGACGCCGGCGGGCTTCGTGGCGTTTGATCTTCTCGCTGCGGCCGACGCCGACCTGCGGGGCGTGCCATTTGTGGAGCGGCGGGTCCGGATGGAGACCCTTCTGGCCGATGTCGTCGCGCCGGTCTTCTTGACCCCGGCAACGCGTGATCGGGAGGTCGCTCTTGACTGGTTCACACGATTCGAGGGGGCGGGACTCGACGGTGTCATCGCCAAGGCGGATGGCCTGACCTACCAGTCAGACAAGCGCGTCATGCTCAAGGTCAAGCACGCTCGGACTGCCGATGTCGTCGTCGGTGGCTTCCGTTGGCACAAGGCGTCGACGCTCACCGACCCGCTCGTCGGGTCGCTGCTCCTGGGACTGTGGCAGGGAGACGACCTCCATCACATCGGTGTCGTCGGCGCGTTCACGATGGCGATGCGTCGCTCGCTGGTGGCGGAGCTTGCGCCCGTGCGCGACGGTGCGGCCGAGGGTCATCCATGGGCGCAGTGGGCGGAGATGATGCGAGGGGACGGCTCCCCGCCGGGCGGCGGGTCACGGTGGAACGCCAAGAAGGACATGTCGTTCGAGCTGCTGCGCGTCGAGCGCGTCGCCGAGATCCGCTACGACCAACTGGAGGGCGAACGACTGCGACACGCCGGCCAGTGGAACCACTGGCGCCCCGACCGCGACCCGTCGAGCTGCACCTACGACCAGCTCGACGTCGCCGTTCCCGCAGAGCTCGCGGCGTTGTTCGCACAGGGGTAAGTGGGCATCTCGGCGTCTTGGCGTTGCCCGGTCTCGGACGCCGATCTTGAAGCCGCGTCGTGCACTCCCGCGCCGCGGCGTCAGCCGCCGCCGCCGGCCGCCAGCCACTCGGCTTCGAGGCGGCCGAGCTCGGTCGATGGCGGCCCAGCCACCATGGGCCACAGCTCTTCGGCGATCTTGCGATAGTTGCCGGTCGCTCCGAGCTTGGCAAGGAGAGCGAGTAGACCCATGTTGATGCGCTGGATGAGGACGAACGTTGCTGGCACCGTCGAGTGCTGAGCGACCGCAGAATCGGTGTTGAACAGTCGACGAACGGCATCACTGGCGTGCTGGGGTGTGTAGGTGATGACACGATCATCGAGCACCATCTCATAGAACAGCTCGTAGAACTCGGTGACCTGCTTGAGGGTCAGGGGCGCGTTTTTGTGGAGCAGCCCAACATCTTCAACGACGTTCCGAAACTCTGACCAGTCGCGGTTGATGCACGCAGCACTGATCATGCGCTCGAAGCCGGTGATCTCGGCCCGTGTGAAGTGCTTGACCAAGCCGAAGTCTAAGAAGGTCACCCGGCCATCGGCTCGGAAGAGGTAGTTGCCTGGGTGTGGATCCCCGTTGAACGCGCCGAACTGATAGAGGCTACGAAACACGAATCGGAAGATGGTCTCGCCGGCCAGGTCCTTCTCGCGCTGGTCCCAGGTCAAGACCTCGTCGAATCGGAAGCCGATGGCCATCTCGCTCGTCAGCACCCGTTGCGACGAGAACGCGTCGATGACCGATGGCACGTGGATGAAGGGGTGGTTGGCGTAGTGGCGAGCGAAGAGGCGCTGGTTCTGCGCCTCGCTCGTGTAGTCCAGCTCTTCGCCGACGCGACTGCGGATCTCGTCGACCAGGGGCCCGGGGTCGAGGCCCTTGAACACGAAGCCAAGCACGGCGCCCATGAGGTCGGCGTTGTCAAGGTCGGCGGCGATCGCTGCATCGACACCCGGATACTGCACCTTGACCGCGACGGCCTTCTCGAGCCCGTCCGCGGGATCCACCACGGTGGCGCGGTGCACCTGGCCGATCGACGCGGCGGCGATCGGCACCGGGTCCCACTCAAGGAAGAGGCGGTCGGGCGCGGCGCCGAGCTCGCGCTCGATGGCCTCCGCTGCGAGGTCAGCGCTCATCGGCGGCGCATCTGATTGCAGCTCTGCGAGGGCGAGTCGGATCGGCTCCGGCAACCCGTCATCGAGGTAGCTGGCCATCTGGCCGATCTTCATGAGCGCGCCCTTCATCGATCCCAGCGACTCCTTGATGGCCTCGGCGGTCTTCATCTCCGCGGCGCGGTCGAGCTCGTCTCTCCGAGCCGCCGACGCGAAGATCTTCTTGGCCTTGGTCGTTGCGACGGTAGTGCCGATGGAGGTGGCCAGCCGAGCGGTCTCGACGTTGCGGGCGGAGCGCGACGAGATCGCCACCGCGCTCGTCACATCGCTGCTGAGATTGGTGCTGGCCGGGGGTGCGGCTGCGCTCATCGCCATCGCCGGGCCGCCGGCGTCGCCGTCATCGTGGGGCCCGACGGGCGCGCCGCTGTCGGGTGGACGCGGCGGCGTGGGTGGGCTGGGGTGGCGCCGGCGTCGGGCGACTGCGATGCCAGCCGCCGTGAAGGCTGCGAGGCCGGCGGCCGCGAGCAGCAGGCGGCTCGGTCTCATCGACATGAGGCGCGAGGACCGGCGGCCGACCACTGTGCTCCTCAGCTTTCGGCGTCGCCGAGGTCGCCACCGTCGTTCCACTGCACGAGGCCAGCTGCGTCGAGTCGGGGGGCCGGCTTGAAGTCGGTGCCAAGCGTGTATGCCACCGGGAACAGGCCCACCTGCGTCCACTTGGTGTGGTCGATGCCGATGATCTTGGCAGCCTCCTCCTCGGCGAACAGGTGCAGGGTCGTCCATGCGGTCCCAAGGCCGCGTGCCCGCGCGGCGAGGCAGAAGCTCCAGACGGCTGGGATGATGGAGCCCCACGCCCCGGCCTGAAACGCTCCGGTGCCGCTCGAATCGGGGCGGCCGGCCATCAGCGGGATCATCATCACCGGTACCTCGTGGAAGTGGTCGCGGAGGTAGGTCGCCGACTCGGTGACGGCCATCGAGCGCAGCGCCCTGGTGTCGTCAGCCGCGTACGGGCTCGGGCCGCCGGTCATCATCGCCCGGTACGGGTCGAACGTCTTGCCGTAGAGGTCGGCGAGCGCCTGCTTCTTCGTCGGGTCGTCGACGAAGATCCACCGCCAGCCCTGGGTGTTGGAGCCGGTCGGCGCCTGAATGGCAAGGTCGACGCACTCCATGATCAGCTCGCGGGGCACCGGCTTCGTCAGATCGAGGCGCTTGCGGACCGCGCGAGTGGTGGAGAGGAGCTGGTCAGCGTCGAGCGGCAGAAGATCGGTCATCCCTCGTTCTTAGCGCGACGCCGCCGCTTGAGACGATGCCACCGTGCAGTCTCCTGAGGACCGTCAACGAGATGCGGGGATCCATGCCAGCCCAGGGCGGCGGCCTCGAATGGGGTCGCGCGGCACCGCGGCGGCGCGCCATGGTCCCGACGTCATCCGGGGCACCTTGCCACGGCTACCGTCGGGATCGGTGCCCGAGTCAGATTCGACCGCACGCGGCGGACCACAGCCTGGGGTGCTCGACCGCCGTCGCCCGACGCGGGCACTTGCCATCTACGCGCATCCAGACGACCCCGAGGTGGGCTGTGGTGGCACGCTCGCCCGATGGATCGATGAGGGCTGCGAGGCTGCGATGGTCGTGGTGTGCGGGGGTGACAAGGGCAGCTCTGATCCCGGTGCCGACCCGGGCGCCCTGGTGGTGCGCCGCGCCGAGGAGGTGCGCCGCGCCGCGGCCGTGCTGGGCGTGACCGAGGTTGTTCTGCTGGGCATCCCCGACGGCGACGTCGAGGACACCGCCGCACTGCGCTCAGCCCTCGTCGGCCTGGTGCGAACGTGGAAGCCCGAGGTCGTGCTCTGCCCCGACCCCACAGCCGAGCTGTTCGGTCGCTCGTATTGGAACCACCGCGATCATCGGGTGGTCGGTCGCGCCGTGCTCGATGCCGTCGCGCCCGCGGCGGCGAGCCCGCACTACTTCCCAGACCAAGGGCCGCCGCACCACGTCGACGCCGTCTACCTCTCCGGAACGTTGGAGCCGGACCTCTGGGTCGACATCGGACCGGGTCTTGAGGCCAAGGCAGCAGCCATCGCCTGTCACGAGAGCCAGGTCGGCGAGACGGATGAGTGGCTCCGCACCGCCGTTCTCGAACGGGCTCAGGATGCCGGCAGAGCCGTCGGGGTTGCCCACGCAGAAGCGTTCAGAACGTTGGTGCTGTAAGCGCGATCACTCGTTCGCCGTGCCGCTGGTTCGGTTCCACTCGGTCATCGCTCTGAGGGCAAGGACGGCGATGACGGCGGTGCCGACGGCAAAGAACAACGCGCCGGTCACGGAGCCGATGCTCTTCGGCGTGGTGCAGGCGCCCGCGCACTGGAGACCGATGAACGACCAGCCGATGAGGCCGCCGCACGCCCCGCTGAGGGCGATGGCCGCGAACGCGAGGATGCGGGCCCTGACGGATGGCAGCGCGGAGAGCGCGGCAGTGCGATGCGTTGCGATGGGCATTGGCGCGTCATCCGGCGTGTCCACGACGAGGAGCGTAGAAGGGTGGTGGAGGCCCGCACACCTCGCCTTCTAGAGTCGCTGTGTGCGCAGCCTCGTTGTCGTGCCGACCTATGAGGAGGCGTCCAACATCGACGCCGTCCTGCGTCGCATCCGCGAGGTCGCACCCGGAGTCGACGTGCTCGTCGTCGATGACGCCAGCCCCGACGGCACAGCAGACATGGCGGAGGCTCTCGGGGCCGAGCTGGGGGCGATATCGGTCCTCCGCCGCGGCGCCAAGCAAGGACTGGGCGCCGCCTACAGAGCCGGGTTCGCATGGGGTATCGACCGGGGCTACGAGGCGCTCGTGGAGATGGACGCCGACCTCTCTCACGACCCAGCCGATCTGCCTCGGTTGCTCGGAGCACTTGTTCCCGCAGACGATGCCGCCCCGGGCTCGTTGGGGGCAGAGCTGGTCATCGGCAGCCGGTATGCGCCCGGCGGGTCGATCCCCGCATGGTCGTGGCACCGCAAGGCCCTGTCCCGATGGGGCAACCGCTACGCCGCGGTGGTGTTGGGCCTGTCGATCACTGACGCCACATCTGGGTTCCGGGCCTATCGGGCAACGACGCTCGTCGGGCTCGACCCCAGCCACTTTCGGGCCAAGGGCTACGCATTCCAGATCGAGACCGCATATGCGGTGGCGGCGGGGGGCGGGCGCATCCGCGAGGTGCCCATCGCCTTCACCGACCGCGTGCGCGGAACATCGAAGATGTCCGGCCGGATCATCGTCGAAGCCATGGTGAGGGTCACCGCCTGGGCGATCCGTGACCGCGTCGTACGGCGCAAGCGTTCCCCCTGAAGGGGGCTCTACGATCGATGACGTGGCACGTCCGGTGATCGAAGCGTCCGGTCGATGACCGTCATGCGTGAGTGGAGTGTTGCTGGCGCATTGCTGTTCGACGAGGGCGGCCGCCTCCTCCTCGTGCAGAACCTTCGGCGCGGCGGAGCGCTCGATTGGACGCCGCCAGGCGGCGTGATCGAGATCGCTGAGGGTGAGACGGTGCTCGATGGGCTCGCCCG
This sequence comes from Acidimicrobiales bacterium, assembly GCA_043739605.1. Classification (GTDB taxonomy): domain Bacteria; phylum Actinomycetota; class Acidimicrobiia; order Acidimicrobiales; family JAUJNH01; genus JAYUDU01. The sequence continues at coordinate 9,423 of JAYUDU010000569.1, forward strand.
CGAGGTGATCGAGGAGACCGGGCTCACCGTGACCGGCTGGGCGGAGCAGGCGTATGAGGTGATTGCGGAGGCGCCAGACATGGGGTGGCGGTTGAAGGTCGAGGTCCACGTGGCCGCCGAATGGTCAGGCGACCTCAAGGTCGGAGACGACCCCGACGGCATCGTCATCGACGCCCGCTTCGTCGATCCTGCCTCATGTGCGCAACAGGTCGCGGACGCGCATCCGTGGGTGGGTGAGCCGCTGGCCGCATGGCTGACGGGCTGGGTTGGCGCGGCTGGCGACGTGGCATCGCGACGGTGGTCGTATCGACTCGATGGCGCGCAGGGCCAAACCACCATCACTCGACTGCATCCACCGCGTCGCAGCGTCGAATCCTGACGCGCCGCTCCCTCACCGTGGACGACTCGGTCAGGTCCCGACCAGGAGCGGAGCGCGACCCCGACGAGCCGTCCATCCTGCATGTCGACATGGACGCGTTCTTTGCTTCTGTGGAGATCTACGACGATCCGAGCCTGGCCGGACTGCCGGTCGTGGTCGGCGGCAAGGGGGCGCGCGGTGTTGTTGCTGCCGCGTCGTACGAGGCTCGTGCCTATGGCGTGCATTCCGCCATGCCGTCGGGACGGGCTCAGCGGCTTTGTCCGGAGGCGACGTGGATCTCTGGCCGTTACGACCGATATGTCGAGGTCAGCGGCCGGCTGCACGAGCTGTTCCACGAGGTGACCCCCGTCGTGGAGGGCATCGCGCTCGACGAGGCGTTCCTCGACGTCGGGGGGTCTCGCCGCCTCCTTGGCGACGCGGAGGCCATCGCTCATCGGCTGCGCGACCGGGTTGAGGACGTGCTCGGCCTCACCTGTTCTGTCGGCGTTGCCCGCGTCAAGCTCATCGCCAAGCTCGCGTCCGAGGCGGCCAAGCCGACGCCAGGGCGCCCCGGTGGGGGAGCGGCTGCGCTCGCGGCCCGACCCGGCCGCGGCGTCGTGGTCATTCGCCCCGCCGACGAGCTCGGGTTCTTGCAGGCCCACAAGATCCGGGCGCTGTGGGGGGTGGGCCCGGCCACCGCGGCGCGCCTGGCCCGCTACGGCGTCGTGACCATCGGCGACTTGGCCGCGCTGCCAGTCGACACCCTCGTCGGCGCATTGGGCGACGCGAACGGACGCCACCTGCATGACCTGGCCAACGCACGTGACCATCGGAGCGTCGTAGCGGACGTCGCGGTCAAGTCCATCGGCCACGAGGAGACGTTCGCCGCAGACCTCGTCGGCGCAGAGGTGGTGCACCGAGAGGTCGTGCGCCTGTGCGATGCCGTGGCCACCCGGCTGCGCCGCAGCGGTGTGGCGGCGCGAACCGTGCAGGTCAAGGTGCGCTTCCCCGACTTCACAACACCGACCCGATCCCGGACCCTGGCGGTGGCGACCGATACCGGCGCCGAGATCTGCGCCGTCGTCGACACCCTGCTGGCCGGACTCGACCTCACGCCCGGCGTACGGCTGCTCGGGGTGTCGTGCTCTGGCCTGGCGCCGCCTCCCGAACGTCAGCTCGACATGTTCGACGGCGGCGTCGCAGACGCCACCGCAGAGCGCGTCGCTGCGGCCCAGCCCAAGCGGGCCGGCGCCGCCGCACGGGCCGCGGCGGCCACGGCACTCGACGAGGTGCGCCAACGGTTCGGCGACGGCTCGCTCGCGCCGGCAACCGTGCTCCGTCGCGGCGTGAAGCGAAAGGGCGACACCCAGTGGGGTCCGAGCGTGGAGGAGGTTCCGCGGGCACGAAGGGAGCCTCTTCACGCAAACTCGCGCCCCGCCGTTGTGGAGGAGCCCGACCCGTGGCAGGATGGGAGTGCACCCTAAGAACGGACCAGAAGGGGTTGTCGTGCCGCTTTCCGAGGACGATCAGCGAGTCTTCACCGAGATAGAGCGGTCCTTCTACGCCCAGGACCCAGGTTTCAACAAGCGCGTGGCCAAGACGGCACGCGCGCCGCGCCGGGTCAGTCATGTTCGTCTGGCCGTCGCCGGCATCGTCGTTGGGCTCGTCACGCTGGTGGTGTTCTTCGCCCAGGCCGCCATCGTCGGGTTCTTTGGCTTCTTGTTGGCACTGTTCTGCGGTGCGATCGTCGTCGACCACCTGCGCGCCGCCAGCAGGGGCCGCATCGAGTCGATGACCGACTCCTTCAACCAGCGACGCGACGCTGCGGCGGGCACCACCGACCGCATCCGCAACCCCTTCAAGCGCTGAACCCTCCGCGGCGGCCGGTTGCCGGCGGCCGAGTCTTGGGGGACGCAGATGCAACGTCAGCGGCGGGCGTACGGCCCGTCGGGCGCTGGCTTCGGGACGACGGCACATCGCCGCCGCGCCACCGCCGGCAAGGGGCGTCAGGTTGGGGCGCTGCTTGGGGTGGGGTGAGGGCGGAGGGTGGCGAGGGCTTCGGCGAGGGCCGGGCGGATGTCGACGGGCTGGAGGCGGCGACGCCACCGCGGAAGGCTGGCGGAAACCTTGGCGTGGATGGCGTCGCGGGCGGCGTCGGCGGCGACGACGGCGTCGTCCGTCGTGGGGAGATCGGGCGCGTAGGCGATACCCGCGAGGAGCTCGGCCAGCGCGTCGAGCGCGGTGACATCGACGGCGGTGCCCATCCCAGAGGCTTCGGCCACGCCGGCCTCGGCGCGGACGCGCTTCACCACCTCGGCGAGGGTTTCCGTTGACCGCCGCCTCACCCTGACCAGCGCAAGCGCCTCGAACGCCTCGGTCCACGCCAGCTCGATGCGTGCCGCCGCCCCGACGGCGGCCTCGCGTCGCCGCCTCGTGCGTCCTGTCACCACCCCGTGCGCGATGAACAGCATCAGGCCGACGACGAGCGCCACACCGGCCACCACGGCGGCGATGCGCGCCAGGGTGCCGAGAACGTCACCGACGGTCGATGTCGACGCGGGCGCCCTCGTGGTGGTTGTGGTGACCGCGGCGGCCGCCGGAGCAGTGGTCGTGGTCGTGGCCGCGCCCGGCGTGGTCGCTTGGGTCCCCGCCGCAGGAACAGCCGGCGGCGGCGTGTACGGGACACCGGTCACGCTCTGGGTTGTCGGGTTGGCGGCGGATGGCGTCGGCTCGAACGCAGTCCACCCAAGCCCCTCGAGGTAGATCTCGGGCCAGGCGTGGGCGTTTTTGTCGCGCACCTCGAAGGTGCCGTCGGTGTGTGGGGTGCCGGGTTGGAAGCCAACGCCAACACGAGACGGCAAGCCGATGAGACGGGCCATCGCCGCGTACGTCCCCGCGAACTGCTCGCAATAGCCCCTCCTGTCCCTGAGGAACCGGCTGATGGCGTCGGCGTCGTGACCCGACGGCACGTCAAGGCTGTAGGTGAACTTCGCTCTGAACCAGTCCTGCAGCGCCTTGGCCTTGCCGTAGGGCGTCGTCTGCCCGGCCACCGCCTCGCGCGCCCTCAGGCCGACGTTCGGGGCCAGCCGGGGCGTCGCGAGGTAGCGCGCCAGGTCTTGTCCGAGCCCTGACCTGCCCGCAACTGAGGTCGGCGCGCTCGCAGCCGTTGCCGGCTCTGGCGGCGCGATGTCGGACCGGACGCTGTAGGTGAGGCCGTTGGTCGTGGCCTCCTTGGAGATGACGCTGGTGGAGGACGCCGACCACGACAGCCCGCCCTGTTTAAGATCGACTTGGCTGGCCCGGTACGCAGCCGGCAGCCAGATGGACGCCAGGCCGCTGATGGCGAACTGCTGCGTCACGAGATCGCCGCGCTGGGCAAGGTCAGATCCGAGTCGTCCCTTCGTCGGCTGGTACCGCTCGTTCGAAGACCAGATGGAGCCGTCGAACTGGTCGAGGGCGGTCAGGCGCCAATAGGCCGGGCGGTCGGCTGTGACGGTGAAGACGGGAACGTCCTTGAACTCGACGAGCCTGGCGCGGATGTCGACCAGCGGGCTGATGGTCGACCGATCGCCGGTACCAGAACCGCTCCTGTGGTGCATGTCGATGAGCGCGGCTGAAGACGATGGCAGGGCGTGCGGCGCAACCACAGCGCCGATCGCCACCGCCACGGCTGCGGCGAGTGCACCGACGCCGGTCAGTCGACGAAGCGCGCCGTTGGAGCGGCCACCGAACCACGTCGAGGTCTCCGCAGACAGCGTCGCGTGGTGGACGACCAGGAACGACAGGGCCGCGAACGCGAACGTCGTTGTGATGAGGGTGGCGTGGGTTCGTGCACCGAACGCCGTCCCGAAGACGATCAGGGTGATGTGGGGGACGACTGCCTCGATGCTGCCCCGCATGCGAAAGGCAGCCCAGTCGGCGAGCAGGGCCATCAACGTGACGCCAAGCACGCCGGCGGCGAGGAACCCCAGGGTGGGCGCAGTCGGAGCCGCGACCTGGTTGAACGCGCTGCGGGCGTCGCCGAGGGCCGCGGTCAGGGCCTCGATGGAATGCGGGGTCGGGATGCCGTACGTGGTCGTTTGGGGGAGCACCAACCAGATGGCCGTCAGCATGCTGAGAAGGCCAGAGCCGACCGATGCGAGGGCGATCGGGAGCCCAGACCGTCGGGCCGCCCACGCCGCAACGTGCCCGATGGTCACGCCAGCGGCGAGATACGGCAGTGCATGGGTGCCGGCGAAGATGCGGCCCAGACCAAGCGCCGCCACCAATCCGACTGCGAGGAGGACGATGGTGGCGGGGTCGTCGAGGGCGGCCGCATGGGCCGAGGCCGATCGCCACATGGGCTGCGACCGCTTCGACGTGGAAACAGGCCCGACTCGTTGTGTCCGGCCTGTGGGTTGGCCGCCGCCTCCCGACACGCCGAGCCGGCCAGGCGACGACGCGGCGTCGGCGGCCGTGGTGGGAGTGCGCAGGCTCATCTCGGAGGTCCTGCGGCCGTGGTGGCGGCCGTCGCGCTGGTGTGGCTCCGGACGGGACGGCCGACGACGGCCGCGTTCCACGTCGAAGCGAACGACGAGAAGCTGTTGATACGCATGATGCCAGCACCTCCACCCCGCGGGCCGGGAGTTCCAGCGTCGAGTGGGGCCTCCTCAAGCAGGAGCACGGTGACAGACCCGCTCCGTCCACCCAAACGGCCCGCCGCAGTGAGGTGCGACGCGATGGAACGCGGCGTGGCGACCACGTAGAGGCTTTCGTCGCGCAGCCCTGCCCGAGCGAGTCCGGCGATGGCCGTGCCGAGGTCTGCCCCGCCGGCGGCGCTCGGTGCCGCGGCGGCGAGCAGCTCGAGGCACCGCTCGACGTGCGCGTGCCCAGAGGCGTGGCCGGTGTCGACGCTGGACGAACCGCCGCTTGAGCGTCCACCACCTCGCCGTCCCCGCACCGCCACCGGTGTGCAGCCGGCCAGCAGGAGGCGCACCTCGAGGCCACCACGGTCGGCGGCGATGACGATGGACGCGGCGACGCTCATGGCGGTCTCGAAGCTGGCGTCAGTGTGGGCTGCACTGGACGCGTCGACCACGACGGTGGCTCTGCCGTCCCATGGCAGCTCGTCCTGGCGGATCATCAGCTCGTCGAACCGGGCGGACGACGCCCAGTGGACCCGCCGCAGGTCGTCGCCGACGACGTAGGGCCGCAGCGCGTAGAACTCATCGCTGGAGGGCCCAAGCGCGGGACGGGCAACAGTGCCTCCGCGCGGATCGCGACCCTTGGTGCGGGCAGGGGGGGCGATGGAGGCGATGCGGGGGTAGACGGTGATCTCGTCGACCCCGGCGAGCTCCGTGCGGTGGCGTGCCACGCCGAGCGGATCGCAGCGCTCGACGACGAGCGGTCCGACGCTGAAGACACCCCGTTGTTCGGTGGGGATGCGATACCCGGCGGTGTTCGCTCCGCCGCATGGCATCGGCGCTACCCGAAATCGCGCGTGCCGGCGGCCCCCGTCGAACGGGTCCCTCACCGTGACGATCGGCGACGTGCGTTCGCCCGTGTTGGCGAGCCGCAGGTCGACTCGGCACGGCTGGCCGGCGTGCGTGCGGGGCGGCACCGTCCGGCGTTCTGCTGCGAGGCGCGCCGGAGCGAGATGGACGATGAGCAGCCCGAGGACGATCGAGACCCAGCACGCCACGGCCAGGGTGAACATCTCCTGCAGCGCAAGCACCCGCCCGATGGATGCCAGCACGGTGCCGGCGATGAACAGCCCCAGTGCGCGCTTGGTCAGGCCGAGGCGTGCGTTCAGGCGGCGCAGCGGGTCCATGGGTTGGCTCTCTGGCTCAGGATCTGCTCGTGGGGACCGGCACGGAGTCGAGGCACTCCGACAGCACATCGCCGACTGCGATGCCGGCCAGAGCGGCCTCAGGCGTGATCATCAGACGGTGCTCCAACACCGAGGCTGCCAGCGTCTTCAGGTCGTCGGGGACGACGTATTCACGACCCTTCGCGGCGGCGAGGGCGCGCGACGCCCGTTGCAGAGCGAGGCACGACCGGGGCGACATGCCGAGCGCAAGGGACCGGTGGCGCCGGGTGGCGGTGGCCAGGTCGACGATGTAGCCCTTGAGCGATGGAGCGACATGCAGCGCTCGCGCCGTCGCGATCATCGCTTCAATGTCGGCAGGGCTGACGACGGCATCGATGCCGGTGAGGGGATCGACGTTGGCGTGGGCCTCGAGCATGGCGATCTCTGCGGTGCGATCGGGGTAGCCCATCGAGATCTGCATCATGAAGCGGTCGAGCTGGGCCTCCGGCAGCGGGTAGGTGCCCTCCTGCTCTACGGGGTTTTCGGTTGCAATGACGAGGAACGGTTGGGGGAGTGAGTAGGTCGTCGCGTCGATGGTGACCTGTCGCTCCTCCATGGCCTCAAGAAGGGCTGACTGGGTCTTGGGCGACGCGCGGTTGATCTCATCGGCCAGCACCACGTTGGCGAACACCGCACCGGGGCGGAACTCGAAGGTCGAGGTGCCTCGGCTGAACAGCGTGACGCCGGTGACATCGGAGGGCAGCAGGTCCGGCGTGAACTGGATGCGGTTCCACTTGCCACCGAGCGATGTGGCCAACGCCTTGGCCAGGCTGGTCTTGCCGACGCCGGGGACATCCTCGATGAGGAGGTGGCCCTCGGCGACGACGCACAACAGCGCGAGCTCGATGGCGTCGGCCTTGCCCTGGATCACCTGTTCGACGTTGTCGACCACCGCCCCAAACAGGTCAGCGAAGCTGGCCACTCCTGAGTTCGCTCTGGCTCCCCGCTGCCGACCTGCCATCTCAACAACCCTACCGGTGGCGGCCGCCAAGCCCAACCTCAGCTGTCGTAGATCTGCTCGATGCGGCTCAGGACCCAGTCGTACTTGCCGGCCATGACCATCTCGTTGCAGTAGCCGCAGACACCGGCGTTGTCGAGGGCGAGCGGAGCGCCGCAGTTGGGGCAGTTGTCGCGGTTGCCGGAACCGGCCTTCGACGTGGCGTTTGAGCTGCGGGTGAAGCTCCAGTCTTCGGTCCACAGCCGGGTGAGGCGGTCACCGCGCATGATGGTGTTGTCGGCCGGGTTGATGTCGAAGTCGTTGGAGTAGCAGTGCAGGCGGACGACGAGCGTGTCCGAGTCTGCGTCGCTGATGGCGTTGACGATCTGGCTTTGGGCGACGTGCAGGTTCTCCAAGATGTTCTTGTAGCCCTGCGCAGTCATCGCCTCGATCTTCGCCTTGTGCTCGACCCAGAGGGCATCGATCATGACCTTGCGGGATTCTGCTGGGAGCTGCTCTGTCCAGGCGCGCTGCACGATCATGAACGAGGTGTTGACCCCTTCGAGGAACTGCTGCTCGTCGAACGCAGGGTCCCGCTGCGAGATGCGGGCCATCGTCTCGGTCACGACCTCTGGCGTCGGCATCTTGGGCGGCGGCGGGGGTGGGTCGTTCTGAGGCGGCGGGCCCTGCCACTTCTGGCCTTCCGCTCCACCAGCGGAACCACTGCCACCGCGACGCTTCAGGGCGAGGACCGCGATGACAACGATGATGACCACGATCAGCAGGCAGATGATGCCGCCGATGCCGCCGGAGCCGCCGCCGCTGCCGCCCCCGATGGGGATGAAGTTGGTGCCACCGCCCGACGATCGTGAAGATGACCCACCAGAGCTCGAACGGCTCGAACTGCCCCGGTTGGAGCTGTTGCCCCCGCCCGCCCGATCCGGGACCTGCACGAAGGCCGTGATGGCCGCCGGTGCGGTGGCGTCGAAACCTCCGATCGTGACGGTGAGGCTCATGCGTTCGACGGC
>JAYUDU010000570.1:0-7559 GCA_043739605.1 Acidimicrobiales bacterium
GAGCTCGATGCGGTTGCCGAACGGGTCATCGACGTACACGCGGTCGTAGCCTTCCAGCGGTTCGTCATCCCGCAGCGACGCGCCGGCAGCCCGCAGCGACCCGACGAGGGAGGTGAGGTCGGTGACCAGGAAGGCGGGGTGCGCCTTGCGCGCCGCGACGAACGGTGTCTCGACGCCGAGGTGCACCTTGAGGTCGCCGGCCTCGAACCAGCACCCGCCACGCGCCGCGAGGTGCGACGGTTTGGGCACCTCGCTCAGCCCGAGCAGGCCCACGTAGAACGCCACCGCGGCGGCCTCCTCGCCTGGCGGCATCGCGAGCTGGACGTGTTCGATCCGGGTCAGCGTCATGGTGGCATCGTCGCGCACGCCGAGCGTTGACCGGGGGTCAAGCAAAGTCGCCGTGGGAGGCGTAGCGTCGGTCTCATGGTCACCGAGATGAAGGTCAACCCAGAGGCCGCGGGCTTCGACGCCGATCGACTCGCCCGCGTCGAGGAGCATCTGCGGCGCCGCTACATCGCCCCGGGGAAGATCGCCGGTTGTCAGCTTGCGATCGTCCGTCACGGCCAGCTCGCACATCACAGCGTGCTTGGCATGCGCGACCTCGAGCGCGCCGTCCCGGTCACGGACGACACGATCTGGCGGCTGTATTCCATGACCAAGCCGATCACCGGCGTTGCCCTCCTGTCGCTGTACGAGCAGGGCCTCTTCCAGCTGGACGACCCGGTGCATCGGTTCATCCCGTCGTTCCGAAAGATGCAGGTGGTCGAGCGCGCGTCGGATGGCACCAAGACGCTCGTCGACGCCAAGCGCCCCATCACGATGCGTCACGCCATGATGCACACGACGGGCATTGGCTACGGCCCCAAGGGTGCGCAGCTCGACATGGCCACCATCGGCAAGCCTGGCGGCCACGGGTTGTTCGGTGGCGGCGCCACGCTCGAGAGCGTGATGGATCGGCTGGCCGCGGAGCCGCTGCGCTTCCACCCCGGCGACCAGTGGCTCTACTCCCTCTCGACCGACCTCTGCGCGCGTCTCGTCGAGGTCATCTCGGGCCAGCGCTTCGACGAGTACCTCCGAGCCACCATCTTCGAGCCGCTCGGAATGACGTCGACCAGCTTCCACGTGCCGGAGACCGAGGCGAACCGCCTCGCTGCGCTGTACACCCGGGGGCCCGACAAGTCGCTCGTGCTGCTCGACGACCCGGCGAAGAGCGCGTACCGGCGAGAGCCGACGTTCCTGTCCGGCGGCGGAGGCCTCCTCGGAACCACCGCCGACTACCTGCGATTCGCGCAGATGCTGGTCAACCGGGGCGAGCTGGACGGGGTTCGCATCCTCAGCCGCAAGACAGTCGAGCTGATGTCGGCCAACCACCTGCCCGGCGGGCGCGACCTTGCTGCGTTTGCCTCGCCCGGCGGCTACGGAGAGACCGGGTTCGCGGGAATGGGATTCGGGTTGACGGTGGCTGTCAGTCAAGGTCCGGCCGAATCGGGTGCTGCCGGGTCGCGGGGCGAGTTCATGTGGGGCGGGGCGGCGTCGACCATCTTCTGGATCGATCCCGTCGAGGACCTTGCGGTCGTCTTCATGACCCAGCTGATCCCGTCCGGCACCTTCAACTTCCGCGGCCAGCTGAAGTCGCTCGTGTACGGGGCCATCGCTGACTGAGGATCACCGGATGGACGTCCCGCTGCTCGAGCACGATCCCGAGCGGCGGGCGCTCGCCGACGAGGTCATCGCGGAAGCCCTGGGCGACCTCCAACAAGCAGATCGGGGGCGTCATGATCGGCACCGCGCTCCGGAGCAGTTCGGCGAGTCGGTCGACGGCCCGGTGATTCGCGGACCTGCCTTGCGAAGCGCGAGGGACCACACGCCGCTGTCGATGACGGCGACAACTCCGTGCGAGGTCACGAATGCCCGCGGCGCGACCTCGATGCCTTCGCGTCGAAGGAGGGGTCGGCATCGAGCGTGCCGAACGCCGCGAGGAGATCCGCAGCCGCTCGCCGGGCGACGAACTCGCGCAGCGCGAGTTCGACCGTCGCTCGCTTCGTCGCCAGGCCACCCAGCTCGACGGCATGCTCAAGCAGCTCCGGGTCGATCATCAGGTTCGTGGCCACACCCGCGATGGTAGCGACACATGGAACGTGTGTAGAAGCGGACGATCGAGGCTGGCCGCGGAGTCTGATATCAAGTTGAAGAAGCCTGATAGCATGGTCCTGTGCGTCAGCTCCTCCTTCGTGTTCCAGATGAGATCCACGCCAGGTTGGCGGCGCAAGCGGAGCGGGACGCGACCAGCATGAACGCGGTGGCAACGGCGCTGCTCGACGCATCTCTCGACGTCCAGCTGACGGATCCACGGGTGAGGGCACGGGAGCGACTGCACCTGCTCGGCGTGCTCGTTGAGGTTGACGCTGCATCCGGCACCATCCCGTCGAGTCGCGCTGAAGCGATCGCCGCGTTCGCCCTCCTCGACGTCGACGCGGTCGACCTCATCGACGAGGGTCGCGGATGATCGTCTACGTCGACTCGTCTCTCCTCGCTTCTGCCCTTCTTCCCGCTGCTGCCGCGAGCAAGGCAGTGGTTGAGGAGCTGCTGGCTGGGGGTGACGTCCTCGTAACGGGGTTCTGGACGCGGATCGAGGTGAGCGGAGCGATCGTCCGCGCTGGCCGGCTTCTGCCCGCCCGCCGGCGTGCACTCACGACGAAGCGCCTTCTCGCTGCACTCGACGGAGAACTCGACGTCGGAGGTCGCGTCGCCCTCGTGCGGGCCTCGCAGGCTGAGGTCGATGACGGCGCGCTTGCCATCGTGAGGTCAGAGGGAATCCGTGCCATGGATGCGTGGCACCTCGCGACGGCCGCTATCGTGCTGCCACTCCTCGGGCCCATCGGTGACGGCCACCTCTTCGCGACCGCGGATGCGAGCCAGGCCGCGGTCGCAGCGAGGATGGGCTTCCGCGTCCTCTGACGTCTCGACGAGCTCAGTGAGCGAGGACGGTCTCGGGAGATTCGGCGTGGCGGGGGCCGCGCTGCATGGTGGCAGCGGCAGCGGCATCGCTGACGCGCGAAGCGATGAGGCAGCCGACGGCTGCGATCGCGGCCGCGACGAGGAACGTGATGTGGAAGGCGTGGACGTGGTCGGCGGTGGCTGCGGCGTCGGCGATAGCGCCGGAGATCGGCGTGCGGGCGACGAGGGCGATGGTCGTCGCGATCGCCGCGACGCCGAGCGCCGAGGCGACCTGGCGTTGCGCGGAGAACAGGGCTGCGGCGCGCCCGGTGTCGGCGGAGCTGATCGTCGCGAACGCTGCGGCTTGCAGTGACATGATCATGCAGGCGAAGCAGCCGCCGAGCGTGAACATGCCCGCGCGGATGAGCCAGAGGTTGGTGTCGATGGCGATCCGGCTCATCACCACGAGCGTGGCCGACATGGCGGCGAGACCGCCCATCATCAGGCGACGGGGGCCGACCCTCGGATACAAGCGAGCGGCGACCTGCGACACGACGAGCAGTCCGACCGCCTCGGGGAAGGTGGTCGATCCTGATGTCGTCGCAGACTCCCCACGGACGTCCTGGAGGAACAACGGCACCGCGAAGAGCGTGCCGAGGAACGCCGCGGTCGCAAACAGGGACGCTGCGTTACATGCCGCGAAGAGGCGGACTCGCAGCAGGCGCAACATCAACATGGGGAACGGTGTGCCCAGCTCGAACACGACGAGGATGACGAGGGCGAGCGCGCCGCCGATGCCGCTCGCCGCGACCGGTACGGAGGTCCAGCCGTCGTTGGGGCCGGCGCTCATGGCGTAGAGCAGCGCAGCGAGGCCGCCTCCCGAGAGCAGGAACCCGACGGCGTCGAACGGGCCCGCAGTGACCTCGGTGTGCTCGTCGAGGAGGATCGCAGCGAAGACGCAGGCGGCGATGCCGAGGGGCAGGTTCACGAGGAACACCCAGCGCCACGAAAGGTGGTCGATGAGGACCCCACCGATGAGGGGACCAGAGGCCGGCGCAAGTGCGGTCGGGATGATCAGGATCTTCGCGGCGGCTGCCCGCCGCTCCGGCGGGAACGCTCGAAACAGCATCGCCTGCGCCACCGGGATGAGCAGGCCGCCGCCGACCCCCTGCAAGATGCGGGCGGCGACGAGCTGGGGCAGCGATTGCGCGAGCGAGCCCAGCGCAGAAGCTGCGGTGAACGCACCGAGCGCAAAGATGAAGGTGCGCTTGGTGCCGAACCGGTCGCCGATCCATCCCGACGCAGGGATCCACACCGCCAGGCTGAGGAGGTAGCCGGTCACGACCCACCCGATCGAGGATGTCGATGCGTGGAAGTCGCGGGACAGCGCCGGGAGCGCCACGTTGACGATCGTGATGTCCATGATGTTGAGGAACGATGCGGACACCGACAGCACCGCGACGATCACATGCGGCTGGAGGCGGCGAGGGTGGAGCGGCGCCTCGGTCACGGTGGCGGAGCGTACGGCACCCATCCGATGTCGCCTCAGGTGAGCTCCGCGTGCTGGCGGACCCAGGTGTGCATGGCGATGCCCGACGCCACGCCGGCGTTGATGCTGCGTGTCGAGCCGAACTGGGCGATCGACAGCACGACATCGACTGCGTCGCGAGCACCGGCCGACAGGCCCGGTCCCTCCTGGCCGAGCAGCAGGATGCAGCGCCGGGGAAGGGCGGTGGTCTCGATGGGTTGGCAGCCGGGGAGGTTGTCGATGCCCACGATCGGCAGGCCCTCGCCGGCCGCGAAGGCAACGAGCGCCTCGATGGATGGCTGGTGCTCGATGCGCTGGTAGCGGTCGGTCACCATCGCCCCGCGGCGGTTCCAGCGACGCTCGCCAACGATGTGCACCGCCTGGGCGCCAAACGCGTTGGCGTTGCGGACCACCGTGCCGATGTTGAAGTCGTGCTTCCAGTTCTCTACGGCGACGTGGAACGGGTGGCGGGTTCGGTCGAGATCTGCCCGGATCGCCTCCATCGTCCAGTAGCGGTAGCGGTCGACGACGTTGCGGCGATCCCCGTGTTCGAGCAGGTCGACGTCATAGCGAGCCTCGACCGGCCACGCAGCCGGACCGCCCGGCCACGGGCCAACGCCAACGTCGCCGATGTGGGTCAAATCCTGCTCGGGGTCCTCCACCAGGGGTGAGTCCTTGGTTGGTCCTCGTGACGGCACGACGCTGCACGGTATCTGCCTATGGGGCCTCCTCGATCCTCGTTCCTCGGATCCGCTCGGCCCCGTGCAGCGGGACGGATACCGTGCCCGTCGTGCGCGCCATCGCTCCTTGCAGCACCTCCAACATCGGACCGGGGTTCGACACGTTGGGCCTCGCCCTCTCGCGGTACGTGGAGGTGACGGTCGATGAGCACGACGGCCCGCTCCTCGTCGAGACCTTCGGCGACGGGGCCGACCTGCCAGCCGATCGCTCGCACTTGGCCGCGCAGATCGCCATGGAGGTCTTGGGTCACGACCGTCTCCACATCACCGTTCGCAGCGACATCCCCGTCGGCCGCGGCCTCGGATCGTCGGCGTCGCTCGCCGTCGCCGCAGCCGCCGCCGCAGGTTCACCCGACCCGCTGGGCTGGGGCCAGCGCATCGACCACCACCCGGAGAACGCCGCCGCCTCGTGCCTAGGCGGCCTGGTCGCAGCCACGGTGATCGACGGCGAGCCGATGGCCGTTCGGCTCGCCCTCGACCCGGGGCTCACGTTCGTCGCGGTCATCCCCGATCGCCACCTCCCGACGGCGGCGGCGCGCGCCGCGCTGCCCGCGACAGTGCCGCTCGCCGATGCCGGCTTCAACCTGTCGCGTCTCGGCGTCCTCATCGCGGCACTTGCCGATCTCAGGCTCATGACGCCGCGCCTCCTCGACGATCGGCTGCACCAGGATGCCCGCGCCGCGACGCTCTATCCGGAGGCGCCGCCGATGCTCGCGGGCCTGGTCGCCGCCGGCGCCCTCGGCTCGTGCTGGTCGGGGGCCGGGCCGACCCTGCTCGCCATCTGCGACGGCGCCGACGTCGCCGAGCAGGTGCGCGCGATGGGCGAGCGGCTGCTCGCAGCACACGCCCTGCCCGGCCGCAGCCTCACCCTCGCCCCCGACCACCTCGGGCTCCGCATCGAGTGAGTCCAGCGCTACCCTCTTAGATCGTGCGGGCGACGCCGGTCCTGGGCGCCCCGAGCCGCTTCGAAGGCTCGCCGGACGGTGACGGGTGCTCGCAAGAGCCACGACTCGGTGAGCAGCTCCAGCAGTTCGTCGCGTTCGAGGGCGGCCGGTTGGAGGAGCACGGTTGGGTGGCCGTCGTAGTGGGGTGTGGTCGTGAACTTTGCCGGTTCGGCGGCCAGCATCGCCGCCTTCTCCTCGAGCCCGTCCACCCAGCACACGACGAAGCCGTCCTCGTTGCGGATGCGCGCGAACAGCTGCGCTTTCACCCGGAACCCCGGCGCCCCGTACGACGGCTTCTCGGTGGTGTGGGGGAGCGAGAGCGCCAGCTCGGTGACGTCGGCCTGTGTCGCCATGGACGCATCCTGGCGCGCTAGACCTGCCGACGCTCGCACCACGCCTTCCAGGGGGAACCATGACCACTGCCACCGAATTGACCGACATCAAGGTTCTCGCCGAGGGCCTGCTGTTCCCCGAGGGTCCCGTCGCCCTGCCCAACGGCGATGTCATCGTGACCGAGCTCATCGGCAAGCGCCTCACCAGAGTCGCCGCCGATGGCACCGTCAGCGTCATCGCCGACCTCGGCGGCAGCCCCAACGGCTGCGCCATCGGTCCCGACGGAGCTGCGTACGTCTGCAACTCCGGCGGGTTCGCCAGCCAGGAGATGATGGGCTTTCTCGTGCCGCAGGGTCTCCATGGAGAGACCGAGCCAGAGGACTACATCGGCGGCCGCATCCAGCGCGTCGACCTGGCGACCGGCGAGTGGACCGATCTCTACACGGCGTGCGACGGCAACCAGCTGCGCGGCCCGAACGACATCGTCTTCGACGCCGCCGGCGGCTTCTGGTTCACCGACCACGGCAAGATGCAGCGCCGCACCGCCGACCGCGGCGGGCTCTACTACGCGTTGCCCGACGGATCATCCATCCGCGAGGTCGTGTACCCGCTCGACGCCCCCAACGGGGTCGGTCTCTCGCCCGACGACAACACCGTGTACGCCGCGGAGACCCACACCGGCCGCCTGTACTCGTGGCAGTTGAGCGGCCCCGGCCAGGTCATCGACGGCGGCGGCATGGGCAACGGCTCGACGCTCGTGTGCGGTCTGCCCGGCAACGCCCTGTTCGACTCGCTCGGCGTCGAGGCCGACGGCAACATCTGCGTCGCCACCATCATGAGCGCCGGTATCAGCGTCATCTCGCCGACCGGCGCGGAGGTGTCGCTCGCGGCACTGCCGCCGGAGCTGTTCGACCTCCTCCCCACCAACATCTGCTGGGGTGGCCCCGATCTCACCACCGCGTACATCACGCTGTCGTCCACGAAGAAGCTCATCAGCTGCACCTGGCCCCGGCCCGGCCTGCCGCTGCACTTCCTCAACCGCTAGACGACCTCTTGGGTGCCACGTCAGCGATGGTC
>JAYUDU010000571.1:0-2917 GCA_043739605.1 Acidimicrobiales bacterium
GCCTTCGCCCGCCGTCCATCTCGGCGCGTCGTTATCTGCATCGTTGGACGGCGAGCTCGACGGTGTCGCTCAAGCCGGGGTCGATGCCCATCTCGACGCATGCCCGGCGTGCGCGAGCGAGCGCGCCGAGGTCGAGATGGCCAGAGGCGTTGTGCGGGCGCTGCCGAGCCCACCCGCCGGTCCGGTGGTGGCCGCCGTCGATCGGGCTCGACGTACCCGGCGCCGCGCGCATCGTCGGGCGCGCCCAGTCGGCCCTCGATCGGCACGGGGACCGGGTCGCAGGGTCGCCGTCGTCGTGGCCACGGCGGCGGGCCTCGTCGGCATGGTCGGCCTTGCGGTGCGACCGACATCGACGGCGTCCCGGGCGCGCCCCGGCGTCGCCAACCTCGTCTCGCAGCACTCCCAGACCGCTCCATCGCCCGACGCCCTCAGCGGCCTCGCCCCGGTCGGCGTGCCGGTCACCTTCGGGCCGTGAAGCGGATCGGCGCGTTTGCACCGCGCCAGGCCGCGACACTCGGTGCCGCCGCGCTGTTCGCCGGGGCGGTGTGCTGCGCGGTGCGAAGCCCCGCGGCTGCGGCCGGCGGCGATGCCACCGTGTTGGCGCGGGCCCAGGCAGCCTCTGGCCGGGCGAGCTTTGCGGGCACCGTCCTGGTGCGCTGGGTCGACGGTCGTCGCGTCGTCCATCAGGTGACGTTGCCGGCGACCGGCGAGGGCGGTTCCTTGCGGCTGGGAACCAGCGCCGGGACGGGCGCCACGCCCGCACCCGGGCCGCTCGTGGTGGCGTGGGCCGGCCGCACCGGCGTCGACCCGAAGTCGCACGCACCCGACCCGACGGCTCGCTACGACGTCTCTGTCAGTGCTGGGCCGCTTGTCGTGGGACGCCCGACCCAGCGCGTCACCCTCGCCACCGCCGGGGTGACGGTCGAGGAGCTCGACGCCGACATCGAGACGGGCCTGTTCCTACGGCGTCGCACGTTCGATCCCTCCGGTCGGACGGTCCGGACCGTCGAGTTCGTCACGCTCGACCGGCTCGATGTGGCGGTATCGAGCGCAGCGGCACGGCTGCCGATGTCGTGGCGATCCACGCCACGGTGGGCGGGGCTGCCGGCGCAGCTGGGGGAGGGCATGCATCGCCTTGGCGTGCATCGCCACGACAACATCGTACAGGGCATCTATGGCGATGGCCTCCGGACCGTGTCGGTGTTCGTCGAACCCGGCGCCGTCGACGCCCGCTCGCTGCCAGACGACGGCGAGGCCGTCGCGATCGGGCAGTGGGCTGCGCTGCGCTGGACCTGGGCCGGTGGCCAGGTGGTCACATGGAGCGACGGAAGGTGCACCATGACGGTCGTGAGCGACGGCACGTCGAGCGATGCGTTGGAGGCCGCCGATGTCGTCGCCGCGGCACGTCTGCCGGTCAGCGACCCCATGGCGCGGCTGCGCGCTCGGTCACGGGAGGTCGTGTCTCTCCTCGGCTGAAACTGGGGAGAGAGCGAGAGAGTTACGCGATGGCCGCCGTAGCCGTCTCGAGGCGGCGGCGGCGGGCGATGCGCCTGCGCTCGCGCTCGGAAGCGCCGCCCCACACGCCGTGGTCGATGCGCTGCTCAAGTGCGTACTCGAGGCAGGGTGTCTTCGAGGGACACTCGGCGCAGATCTTGCGGGCGACGTCAACACCAACGCCATCGCTCGGAAAGAACGTTGAGGGCGGCAGGTCCCGACACAAGCCGTTTCCCATCCAGTCGTGCTCCATGTGCGAGGCCTCCAAAGCGGTCGTGCGCCCAATGCGTCGGGTGCGGTTTCGAGTGGGTTGAGGGGATGAGCAGTAGGTCGGCGTGCAACCGGCACATGTGACGTACCCGATTGGCCGATCGGTGAGACCGATGAACTACGACGTGTTCGACGCCGAGTTGGTTCCCGGATGTCCTCGGGTGGCGGTTTGGGCGAAGTGTGCGTCGCGGCCTGGGCAGGCGGTCTGCTCATCAGCCGAGAACCGTGAAAGCATGGGTTCGCACGAGGGTCTTGCCTCGTTCTTGGCCCGTTCTTGGAACCGGCGGGTATCTACTGTCGTTGTCGAGCACTGCTCGCCGCCTTCACTCGCCGCTCGAACCAGGACATCCCATGACGAACGCTCCGAATCCCCACGAACCCACCGCTTCGGACCAGCCGTTCGCGCCGCCGGGTTCAGCCCACGGCGATGTGCCGCCTGCGCCGCCATCGCCAGCGTTCCCAGATGCGAGCGCCGCGCTCCCGGGCGGAACCGCGGAATGGCCGCCTCCACCACCCGCGGGAGGCTTTGCGACGCAGCCCGTGCCCGTTGCGGCCGGCCACGCGGGATGGGATGCGATGCAGACGCCAGCTGCGCCATCTTGGGGGGCGCCCGGCGCCGCAGGGCCAGACCAGCTGGCTTCATCGTCATCCGCCGCCGCTCCGTTGCCGCCGGCGTCGCCGAACGTGCCATGGGGTGGGCCCACCACGCAGATCCCGCCGTATGGCGTGTGGGCCGACGCGCCGGCACGTCCCGAAGGCGGCGCCGCAGAGCCAGGAGCTGCTTCGGCCGACGGGCGGGGCCGACGCGCCTCGGTGCTGATCGCCGGTGTAGCCGCCCTCGCTGGGGCGTTGCTCGGAGGCTCGCTCGTGGCGGGCGTCATCCGCGACGATGGAGCGGTACCGATCAGTCGGGCGACCGCAACGACGCGGGCGCCGCGCTCGACCACCGGCGCCCCGCCCTCCGGCTCGTTCGCAGGACGGGCGTCGTCTGGCACCGTCAAGTCGGTGCTGAACAAGGTCGAGCCGGCCGTGGTGTCCATCCAGCGTCGGTCAGCGCAGGGAACCGTCAGTGGGACGGGCGTCATCATCAGCGCAGACGGCGAGGTGCTGACCAACGCGCACGTCGTCTTGGAAGGGACTGGGCCCATCACCG
>JAYUDU010000572.1:0-7540 GCA_043739605.1 Acidimicrobiales bacterium
AGCACGGCCACGTGCTCGGCGATGTCACCGACCAGGGCAAGAGCCTCGACGACCCCACCTTCCGGGGCAACGAGCTCGGCCAGATCGCGCTCGGCTACCACACCGATGGATCCGACCTCGTCGGCCTGCTGTGCCTGCGGTCCGCTGCGTCCGGCGGGTTGTCGTGCGTCGCCAATGCCGTCGCCATCCACAACGAGATGGTGCGCAACCACCCCGACCTCGCCGCCGCGCTCTACGACCCGCTGCCCCAGGACCTTCGTGGCGAGCAGCGTGCCGGAGGTAAGCCGTTCTTCACTCGGCCCACGTTCACCGCGCACGCGGGCCGGTTGTTCGTTCGGTTCATCCCCGCCTACATCCATGCCTCGCAGCGCCACGAGGAGGCTCCCCGACTCACGGAGACGGCGAAGGCGGCCATCGCCAAGATGACCGAGCTGGCCAACGACCCGGACTTCAACGTCTACATGGACTTGGCACCGGGCGAGATGCAGTTCATCAACAACTACCACGTGCTGCACGGCCGCACCGCCTACGTCGACGACGTCGCCAACGGCTACAAGCGCCACCTCAAGCGCCTCTGGCTCGCCACCCACGCGTTGGAGCACCGGCCCGCGGCGTTTCAGGCCAAGGGCGTCAGCCATTGGGCCGACCGCCGCTCGGTCAGCACCCTGGCCCCAGTTCGCCGTTCCTTGGGGTGAGCACGCCCATGGGACGGCGCTGACCCCAAAGAACGAGAGATCGGGGCCGCGCTGGGTAGGGTCGACCGGTGCCCAGCGGTCGGCGATGGCGCGGGCTGCTGCTCGACGTGACGCCGTTGCGCGAGTCCGCCGACTTCCGGCGGCTGTGGGCGGGCATGAGCCTGTCGGCGCTCGGGACGCGCATGACCCAGATCGCCATCCCGTTCGAGGTGTACCGGCTCACGCACTCGACGCTCCTTGTCGGCATCCTCGGTTTCGCACGGCTCGTACCCAACCTGGCGCTGTCACTGCTGGGAGGCGCGTACGCGGATGCTCACGACCGGCGTCGCATCATGATCGCCACCCAGCTCGGGGGCGCGCTGTGCTCCATCGGCCTGTTCCTGAACTCCCGACTCTGGTCGCCAAGCGTGCCGGCGATCTTCGTGCTCGCCCTGGTCGGCGCGAGCTGCTTCTCCATCCAGTCGCCAGCGGAGCGCTCCTCGATCCCACGGTTCGTCCGTCCAGATCAGCTCGTGGCGGCAATGGTCATCAAGCAGGGAACCGCGTCGGCGGCGTTCCTTGCCGGGCCCGCGATCGGCGGCGTGCTCATCGCTGCCGGCGGCCCGAGCTGGGTCTACGGCGCAGACGTCGCGTCGTATGCGCTCGGAATGATCGCCATCTTGAGGCTGTCGCGACTTCTGCCCGAACCGCACATGAGCGGAGCGAAGCCGTTCGCGGCGGTGGTCGACGGCCTCCGCCGCCTCCGGGGTCGCGACGCACTGATCGGTTCATTCGTCGCCGATCTCAATGCGATGGTGTTCGGCCTTCCCGTCGCGCTGTTCCCCGCGCTGGTCGACCGTCGCTACGGCGGCAGCGCGACTGTCTATGGGCTGTTCATGTCAGCGCCGCTCGCTGGGGCGGTCGTGGCGAGCGTCGTGTCAGGGTGGACCCGCCGAATCCACCGCCACGGCATGGCGGTCACGGCGCTCGTCGCGGTGTGGGGTGGCGCCATCGCCGGCTTCGGCCTCGTGTCCGACCTCGTCGCCGGTCTTGCTCTGCTTGCCGTCGCCGGCTGGGCCGACGCCGCGAGTGGCGTCTTCCGCCATGCCATGCTGCAACGGTCGACGCCACCGGAGATGCTGGGCCGCATGGAGGGCGTCGGCATGGCGGTGTGGTCGGGTGGGCCCGCGCTCGGCGATCTCGAGGCCGGCGTGGTGGCGGCGACGGCGGGCGTCACCGCGTCGATCGTGTCGGGAGGCATCCTCTGCGTCGTTGGCTCCCTGGTGATCGTCGCCGCCCTCCCCGGCTTTCGCCGCTACGACGACCGAGCGGGGTCGGCCTCCGGCTGACGCTGGGCGTTCTTTGGTCTTTGGGCATCAAGAACCGCGCCCAATGACCAAAGAAGCGGTGTGGATCGTGCTCAATGGCTGGTCAGCGGGCGGCCGTCGAAGCGGTCGATGGTGGCGAAGGATTCGACGGGGGCGCGGGTCAGCTTCGTGAGCTGCTTGACCGGGTGGCCGAGAGCGATGACGGCGGCGAGAGCGTGGTCGTCGGGTGCGCCGAGGAGCTCCTTCACCTCGGCCTCCCGCTTGATGCACATCGTTGTCACCACGCCGCCGAGGCCCTCGGCACGGGCGGCCAGCAGCAGGTTCCAAGTGAACGGGTACACCGAGGCGCCTCCGCAGAACGAATAGCGGGCCGCGTCACGGTCGACGGCCGCCAGCACCGACAGGTCGGCGAAGACGGCGAGCAGCACTGGCACCTCGTCGAGTCGCTCGGCGAACGACGGATTGGCAGCCGCCCGGTCGCGGATCGCCGCCGCGCCGGGCAGGGCGGCGGCCTCGGCGGCGATGTCGTTCGTTGGTGCCCATGGCCGCAGACCCGCCATCGACATGGCGAGGTAGTCGTACCAACCGGGCAGGTAGAGGTCGCGAATGCCGGCGCGCGCCGCCGGGTCCTGCACGACGACGACGTGCCACCCTTGGCCGTTGCCGCCGCTTGGCGCGAACCGAGCGGTGTCGAGCACGCGCCACAACGTCGACGCATCGACCGCCTCCGGCGTGAAGGCACGCACCGCACCGGTCGAACGAAGGGCGTCGATGAGCTCCATCGGCTCATCCTGCCCCGAAGTCGTCGAACGACCGGCACTCGGCGAATCCGCGGCGCGTTCTGCCCACGCAAGAAGCGGGGCCATGGCACCATGTCCTGCGGCTGCGCCCGCTACCGGGTCGTCTCAAGCGATGGGGTGGCCGCGGCCGATGGCGCTCGCCACGTCGGTGAGCAAGCACGCAACAAAGCTCGGGATGCGCAGATCCGCAGCGCCGAAGTCCATGCCGGCCGTGATCGGTCCGGGGCAGGCGACGCAGCGGAGGCCGGCTGCGGCGGCCGCAGCGACGCCGTGGGGCGAGTCCTCGATGGCGAGGGCCGACTGAGGGGCAACGGCGAGCAGTCGGCACGCCTCGACGTACGTGGCGGGGTCGGGTTTGGCGGCGCCGACGTCGTCGTAGCCGACCACGGCCAGGAAGTGCTGGCGTATGCCGAGCCGCACGAGGCTGCGCTCCAGGTAGGCGTGGTCGGCCGACGACGCAAGACCGACCTTCACCCCGGCTTCGACGGCTTCGTCCAGCCAGTCGAGCACTCCGTCGCGAGGACCGAGACCGGCGTGCGCCGCGACGCAGAACTCGTGGTGGTCGTCAATGAGGGAACGCCGATCGACCCCACGACCGAGGCGCGCCTCTAGCCCCGAAACGGGATCCCAGCCGCCGCGGGTGCCGACGCAGAGCAGCCAGTCATCGAGTTCGAGGACGTGGCCGTGGTCAGACCAGATGCGCTGCCACGACTGGTGCTCGACAGACTCGGAGTCGGCGATGGTCCCGTCGAAGTCGAAAACGACAGCGTCGCACCAACCGGCGAGGCTCACGCCGGCTGGGGGACCCGCGGCACGCGGCCGTACAGGGTCGTGCGCTGCTCGGCGCGACGGTCGCCACCGGCGGCGGCGGCGATGGCGGCGAAGCCGGCGGCATCCATCATCTGGCCGTGCGACGCGCCTGCGGCTCGGGAGATGTTCTCGTCGATGAGGGTGCCGCCGAGGTCGTTGGCGCCCGCCCGCAACGCTTGTGCAGAGCCCGACGCCCCCATCTTCACCCAGCTGACCTGGATGTTGGGCACGAGCTCGCCGTATGCAAGGCGGCCAACCGAGTGCATGAGAAGCGACTCGCGGAACGTCGGTCCCCGTCTGCTCGTCTTCTGGAGGTACATCGGCGCTTCCATGTGCACGAACGGCAGCGGGACGAACTCGGTGAAGCCGCCCGTCTCTTGCTGCAACGCACGCGTCCGCAGCATGTGCCGGGCCCAGCTGCGGGGCGTTTCGATGGAGCCGAACATGATGGTGATGTTGGAGCGGAGACCGACGCTGTGGGCGGTGCGGTGGGCCTCGAGCCACTCCTCGGTGTCGATCTTG
This sequence comes from Acidimicrobiales bacterium, assembly GCA_043739605.1. Classification (GTDB taxonomy): domain Bacteria; phylum Actinomycetota; class Acidimicrobiia; order Acidimicrobiales; family JAUJNH01; genus JAYUDU01. The sequence continues at coordinate 4,135 of JAYUDU010000572.1, forward strand.
TCGGAGCACAGGACGGTGCGGACCTCGTCATCGAGGATCTCGGCTGCGGTGCCGGGCAGCGTCTTGAGGCCGGCATCCATGAGGCGCTTGAGGTAGTCCGCGAGGGGCTCCTGGTTGCGTTTGGCGCCTTCGGTCACCTCAAGGGCGGTGAAGGCGTGGATGTGGATCGTCTCGGACGCGGCCCTCACGGCCTTGATGACCTCGAGGTAGTAGTCACCATCGAAGCTGGGGTGGATCCCGCCCTGCAGGCACACCTCCGTTGCTCCCATCGCATCGGCTTCTGCGACCCGATCGGTGATGTCGCTGAGCTCGAGCAGGTAGGGGGTGCCGCGCAGGTTGAGCGACATCTTCCCCTTCGAGAACGCACAGAACCGGCACTTGAAGGTGCACACGTTGGTGTAGTTGATGTTGCGGTTCTGGACCCAGGTCACCGCGTCGCCAACGATGCGGCGGCGCAGCTCGTCGGCGGCGTCAGCGACACGTCTGACCTCAGGCCCGCGGGCGGAGAACAACGTGACGATCTCGTCTTCGCCTGGCATCTCACCGTTGAGGACCGCCGCCAGAACCTCGTCGATCGCAGTGGCGCCGCGCTGCGAGCCGGGACCGTGGAGCGCTGCGAGCGGTGCGGCCGGCGGGATGAGTTCTGGTGGCGCGACGTTGCCGCCGGACGACCAGTCGTGGTCGCGGGCCAGGCCCTCGGCATCCGAACGGTCGAGGACCCCAAAGCGGGTGCCGCGATCATCGAGCCATGGATGGCCCTTGCGAGTAGCCGCCGCGCCCCCGGCTTGTGCGTATCTGGGGTGGACGGTGAGGCGGGGGGCGAGGGTGAAGCCACGGGCCTCTGTCACTGCGGCGAGGCGGTCGAGGTCCGGCCAGGGACGCTCGGGGTTGACGTGGTCTGGGGTGACCGGCGAGACCCCGCCCCAATCGGACACACCGGCGTCGAGCAACACACCGAAGTCTTCGCTGAGGTTCGGCGGCGCCTGGATGACGACCTCTATCGGCAGCACGAGGCGGGCGATGGCGATGGCGCGGAGGTAGTCGTTCTGGGGGCACGGCGGCGCCTTGTGCATCGACGTGCCGTCCTTCGGCAAGAAGTTCTGGACGATCACCTCCTGCACATGGCCGTGGCGGTGGTGGCTTTGAGCGATGGCGTACAGCGCTTCGAGACGGTCGGCCTCGGTCTCGCCGATGCCGCACAGGATGCCCGTCGTGAACGGGATCTTCAGGCGCCCCGCGGCTTCGAGCGTTGCCAAGCGTCGGGCCGGAGACTTGTCCGGTGCTCCCGTGTGGCAGGCCAGGTCGCCGCGGAGCGACTCGATCATCATCCCCTGGCTGGGGCTGACCTCGCGGAGGCGGCCAAGCTCCTCCTCGTCGAGGGCTCCGGCATTGGCATGGGGAAGCAGTCCGGTCTCAAAGAGCACCAGCTTGCAGGCGTGCACGAGGTAGTCGACGGTGGTGGCGAAGCCGCGATCGGCGAGCCACTGCGCAGCGGCGGGGTAGCGCAGCTCCGGCTTCTCGCCGAGGGTGAACAGCGCTTCGTGGCAGCCCGCTGCGGCGCCGGCGCGAGCGATGGCGAGGACCTGGTCGTCGTCGAGGTACGGGCTCTCGAGTCGGGCTGGCGCCTTGGCGAACGTGCAATAGCCACAACGGTCCTGGCACAGCTCGGTGAGCGGGATGAACACCTTGGGCGAAAAGGTGATTCGGTTGCCGGTGGTCGCGTCCCGCCGCGCCGCGGCTCGGGCCATGAGGTCGGCCGTGGGCAGGGCAAGGAGGTCGAGCAGGTCCGAGGGGACAGCCATGCGGCGGCACGCTAGGCGGATCGCCCCGCTATCGGCGCCACCTACGGCGTGTGGACGATGAGCGGCGGCGCTTCCGACGTACCCGCATGGTCGTAGAGGTCCCACCGCTTTCGTACACGAAGCGCACGAACACGGTGGAACCTCCTGGCGGATACCCGAAACTGGTGGAACCCGTCCACCCCTCTCCGCCTCCTCGACGACCCGCTCTCTCGCCCAAGCATGGTCGCGCCGACCGCAAAGCGGAGCGAAGACACCGACGAACCTCCGCCCAGCCGCCGAGCGACCTCCCCGAGTGCTGATCGGGCGGCGTCAGGCGGCGTGGCCGGCGGCCGCGGGGTCGACGAGCCACACCACCTCGCCGGCGGGCGCTCGTACGTGACTCGCGGGGGCGGTGGGGTCGCCGGCCCGCACCCGTGCGAGCGCATCGGCCTTGTCCTCGCCCTCGACGGTGACGACGACGAGGCGGGCCCTCGCGATGCCCGAGAGCGTGAGGGTCATGCGGGGGTGGGGGTTCGCTCCTGTTGGGTCGAGGTTCTCGGTGACGAGGCGCCCGGGGTCGGCATCGAGCGCCGACGAGCCAGGGAACAGCGACGCGGTGTGACCGTCCGGGCCGAGGCCCAAGTGCACGAGGTCGAGACCTCCGAGTGCCCCCACGCGGATCTGGTAGCCGGAGGCGCCGTCTCCACACACCATGGGGTACACCGCGTTGGCGGCGCCGACGCGCTCGAGCAGCGCCTCTCGAACGAGGCGCTGGTTGGAGTCTGGAGAATTGGCCGGCACGCAGCGCTCGTCGCCCCAGTACACGTCCACAGCCCACCAGTCGATGGACTCTGCGCCGTCGGCGGCAAGTCGCTCGTAGCAACGTCGAGCCGTGGCGCCCCCAGAGGTGAACAGAGAGAAGGTGTCGTCCATCCGCTGCGAGAAGGCCTCGATCACCATGGCCGCGAAGGCACCCGGGACATCATCAACGACCCTGACCTCACCTCTGCTGACCGCATCGAGCATGTGCGCACGATAGGACGGACGGAGTCCGGGGCCGGCCGTAGTGTCGATCGGGTGGATGAGGACCCCAACGCTCTGGCGTCGAGATCGCGGCGCGGTGGGGCTGTGGCCCGCCTCGCCCCGATGCGCCGTGGCGCGATGCGGACGCTGGCTGACCTGTTGCGCCGCGACCCGGAGCTTGCGGACCGCGCCATCGAGGTGGGGCTCGTCGATCGTCGATGGATCGAGGATCCGGCCGGCCAGCCGCTCACCACCACCGCGCCGAGGGAGGTGATGCAGCGCTTCTTGGAGCGTGCGGCAGAGCAGCGCCCGTCCTTTCTGCCGACCCTCGGGCTCAATGCCCTCCAGGTGCTCTCGACAGTCCACGAGCACAAGCACGGAGCCGGCGATGTCGAGCGTCAGGTCGTGGTCGTGTTCACCGACCTTGAGGGCTTCACCGCATACACCGAGGCGAACGGTGACCGTGCCGCCCTGGAGCTGCTCGCCGCGCACCACAGGGCCGTCGGGCCGATCGTTCGTCGTCATGGTGGCCGCGTCGTCAAGCGGCTGGGGGATGGCCTCATGCTCTGCTTCGTCGAGGCAGGTGAGGCGATCCTCGCGGC
>JAYUDU010000573.1:0-7538 GCA_043739605.1 Acidimicrobiales bacterium
TGTTGTACGACCAGGAATCGCCTTCTGCATATGGCGGAAGGGGCCTCGGTCGGGGCGAGATCTTTCAGGAGGATGGCCGTCTTGTGGTGTCCGTCGTCCAAGAAGGCCTGGTGCGCGTCACCGACCACCCCTGAGGCGCGGTCCGCCGGCCATGTGATGCCGTCGACGGCCGGGGCTCGATCGCGGGTAGGAAGGCACCATGGCCGCCACCTCGAACCAGTGGCGCACGGTCGCGATCGCGATCGCGCTGACGGCGGGCATCGGCGCGTGCGGGGGCAACTCGGAGAACGGCGCTCGGACCATCCCGACCGAGTCCACCACGAGCGCATCGAGCCCCAGCGAGGCGGCGCCAACCGACCCTGCCAGCACCGGGGCGGCGTCGACGACCGGAGCAGCGGGCACGACCACCGCCGCCGCACCGGGTTCGAGGAGTGCCGCCTCGGCCAGCGCGGCGACCACCACCCAGGCGCCACCGTCGACGCAGGGAACGCCGTCTGGCTCACCGCCGCGCCTGAAGTTGACCAAGGTGGCCGACCTCGACGGTGGCACCGCGATGGCGGTGCGGGCCGGCGACCCTGCCTTCTACGTCACCCAACAGGATGGCCGCGTCAGAGCCATCCGCAACGGCGCGCTGGACCCGACACCGGTCCTCGACCTCACCGCGGAGACCGCACGCAGCGGCGAGATGGGCTTGCTCGGCCTCACCTTCCAGCCCGATGGCGCCCGGCTCTACGTGTACTTCACGCAGAAGGCCGGCGGAGACGTGCAGCTGTCGTCGTTTGCGATGCGCGCCGACGGCACGGCCGATCCATCCCAGCGCATCGACATCTTCACCATCGAGCACTCCGAGTTTGGCAACCACAACGGCGGCAACATCGTGTTCGGCCCCGATGGGTTCCTGTACGCCGGCGTCGGCGACGGGGGCTCCGGCGGCGATCCCCACGGCAACGCCCAGAACACGGGCGTGCTCCTCGGCAAGCTGCTGCGCATCGATCCGCTCCACCCGACCGGCGCCAAGCACTACGGCATCCCGGCGACCAACCCGTTCGCGAGCGGCGGCGGAGCACCGGAGGTGTGGGCATACGGCCTGCGTAACCCGTGGCGGTACTCGTGGGACACCGCCACCGGCGACCTGTGGATCGCCGACGTCGGCCAGGACGACTGGGAGGAGGCCAACGTCGTGGCTGGCAACCGACCGGCAGTCAACTACGGGTGGGGCAAGCGTGAGGGCAAGCACGCGTTCAACGGAGGCGACCGACCGGCCGGCGCCGTCGACCCCGTCGTGGAGACCTCGCACCGCGACGGCGACTGCTCCATCACCGGCGGGTTCGTCTACAGGGGCAGCGCCATTCCCGGCCTCGTCGGCCGGTACATCTTCACCGACTACTGCCAGAGCACCATCCGCGCCGCCCGTCCAACCGGCGGTGGCGCCTACACCGTCGACAAGACCAACATCAGCGGCTCGAACGTCGCCTCCTTCGGCCAAGCCGCAGACGGCACCATCTACGTCTTGGACGCCAACGGCTTCTCCCGAATCGACGCCGGGTAGCGAGCCCTCCAGCTCAGCGAGAAGCCAGCGGCACGAAGTCCCTGGGCTCTTCGCCGATGTAGAGCTGGCGAGGACGCGTGATCTTCGAGTCCTGCTCGAGGGCCTCAACCCAGTGGGACAGCCAGCCTGAGGTGCGCGGGATGGCGAACAGCACCGTGAACATCTCGGTGGGAAAGCCCATCGCCTGGTAGATGAGGCCGGAGTAGAAGTCGACGTTCGGGTACAGCTTGCGGGAGACGAAGTAGTCGTCCGACAACGCCGCCTCCTCAAGCTTGAGGGCGATGTCGAGCAGGGGGTTCTTCCCAGTGATCTTGAAGACCTCGTCCGCAGTCTTCTTGACGATCTTCGCGCGGGGGTCGTAGCTCTTGTAGACGCGATGGCCGAAGCCCTGAAGTCGCCCGCCAGTGCCCTCTTTCACGCTCTTGATGAAATCGGGCACGTTGTCGATGTGGCCGATGTCGTTGAGCATGTTCAGGACGGCCTCGTTGGCACCGCCGTGACGGGGACCATAGAGCGCCGCCGTCGCAGCGGCGGTGGCCGAATACGGGTCGGCATGAGAAGAACCGACGACGCGCATTGCCGTCGTTGAACAGTTCTGCTCGTGGTCGGCGTGCAGGATGAACAGCACCTCGAGTGCCTTGACGAGGCCCGGGTCTGGCTCGAAGCCACGTTCACCGGAGCGGGGCTTCCACATCATCGACAAGAAGTTGGCGCAGTAGGCCATCTCGTTGTCCGGGTAGACATAGGGCATGCCCTTGGAGAATCGGTGGGCGAAGGCGGCCAACGTCGGCATCTTGGCGACGAGGCGAGTGATCTGACGGGTCCGGTTCTCCGGGTCGTCGATGTCCTTGGCTTCTGGGTAGAACGTCGACAGCGCGGCCACCGTCGACACGAGGATGCCCATCGGGTGGGCATCGTGATGAAAGCCGTCGATGGACTTCTTCACGTTCTCGTGAACGAACGTGTGGTACGTGATGTCGTGGATCCAGGCGTCGAGCTCTGCCTGGTTGGGTAGCTGGCCCTTGAGGAGCAGGTAGGCCACCTCAAGGTAGGTCGACGACTCTGCTAGCTGCTCGATTGGATAGCCGCGGTAGCGGAGGATCCCCGCTTCGCCGTCCAGGTAGGTGACAGCCGACGAGCACGCCGCCGTCGTCATCAGCGCCGGGTCATAGACCCATGTTCCCGGCAACAGCTTGCGGATGGCGGAGGCGTCGATGCCGCCGTTCTCGATGGGGACCTCGATCGACTCCCCAGTCCGGTTGTCGGTGATCGTGATCGTCTGGTCCGTCACTGTGGCTGCGCCTCCGCGTCTCGTTCCTTCTGCGCAGGCATGCCGCCAAGCGCAGTCGGCCTCGATCCTAAACGGACGGACAGACTCCACAACAGCCGACCGATCGAAACATCTGACGAACCCCACCACGAAGCGTCGCAGCTGCCGCGGTCATCGAGCCGCCGTGGCCCCGGTCACAACGAGGAGCGGTACACATTGGTGGTTCGGGGCTCGAAGCCGAGGCGGATGTACATGGCGTTGGCGGCTTCCCGGCTCGGACGACTGGTCAGGTCGACGGTGGTGGCCCCACTGGCTCTGGCCCGTGCCAGCGCCGCATGCGTGAGCGCCTTGCCGGTCCCCTGGCGACCGACCGCACTGTCGACCACGACGTCCTCGATCCAGCTCCGGATGCCAGTCGGGATGCGGAACGTGCACAGGGTGAGGGTGCCGGTGATGACGCCGTCCGGACCGCGGGCGACGAACACGTCCGTTGTCGGCGAGTCCACCATCTCCTGAAGCTGCTCCTTCGTCGGCGGCGGGTTCGAGGAGGAGAGCTGAGGGATCAGGCGCATGAAGGCGTCGACCACCTCGTCGGACACGTCGGCGCAGATCGACACACTGGTCAGCGAAGCGGCGGCGACGGGTTGGTTGTCGGCGTCAAGCATGACTGCAACGCTAGGGCGGGCGCGAGAAGGTCGCGCCGTCAACTCATCGACGCGCGGTCTGCCTGGGAGCCAGGTTCCCGTAACGGCTGCGATCGAATGTGCGACCGTCTGCCCCACCAGAGAACCCAGAGAGCTGCCAGACGTTCACGTCGATCCGGGCTGGCCGTCGTTCGCCGCGACCAGGTGGGCCGATAAGGCGGTTGCTCAGGCCGCTGCGACCATGGCGGCGCGCCCGAGCGGTGACGGCATGAGTGGCGCAGAGGCCGCCGGAGCGAGGCGCGCGCACACCGCGTCGATGTCGCGGAGCGCCTGGCGGCGTTCATCGAGGCTCCGACGAGCGTTTTCGGCCGAGTCCCGCGCACCCCCAGCCCCAACGTTGAGAGCGAACGCAACCAGCGCCTCGCCGAACCTTCCGCTGTCTGCCGTGTGGGCCATGAGATGACGGTACGCCTGCGACGTGTCGTCGAGGCTGCCGCGAGGTGATCATCAGGTTGCCTCCCGGTGACACCTCTCTGTCGCACGGAATGGTCTTCCGATTCTTCGGACGCGCCGTCGCCCGGCGGCCTGCTTGCGCTCGCGCAGACGACGGCGCCAGCCTGGGCGACCGTGCCCTTCACCATCGCAGGCGGCATCGCGGTCGGTGCCGGCGGCGCCGTGCAACGCCTGTCCGGCTTGGGCTTCTCACTCGTCTGCGCTCCGGTGCTCGTTGCGGCCGCAACCCCACTCGAGGGGGTGCGCACCGCCAACTGCTTGGCGCTGTTCGTCAACATTGCGCTGCTCGTCACCGGCGACCCACACCTCGTTCGGTGGCGCGATGTCGCCGGCCTCGCGGTGCCAGCCGTCGTTGTCGCCGTGCCGACCGCCGCTCTTGCACGGCGCCTTCCTGATCGGCCGCTTGGCATCGTGGTCGCCGTTCTCACGCTGGCTGCGGTGGCGTCTGTGGCCCGACGCGGGCCCGCCGGCCGCGTGGGTCCGCACCCATGGGTGGCCCGGTGGTGGGCCGCGCCGGCCGTCGGCGCGGCGTCGGCCGTCAGCAACGTGCTCTCTGGAATCGGTGGCCCGACGGTGGCCGCGTACGGGCTGGCGGCAGAATGGGAGCCGCGGGTGCTCCGGGTGACGTTGCAGGCGTACTTCCTCGCGCTCAACCTCGTGTCGATTGCGGCCCTTGGCCTCCCGACGATCTCGGCCACCGGCTTCGGCGCGCTGCTCGGTTGCGCCGGGCTCGGCGTCGTTGTTGGAACGGTCATTGGCCCTCGGCTCCCGCCGTCGGCGAGCCGTCACCTGGTCGTGCTCCTTGCCCTCGGCGGCACCGCCGTCGTGCTGGTGCGGAGCCTCATTCCCCGCTGACGGCGCCCATCCGGATCGAAGCCAACCGGGTGTGCGGGACAAGCATGGTCTGTCCCGCGCCGAGGGAGCCGTGAAGCACATCCAGGCTGGTGGCGGGTCGCGACGGACGTTGGTTCTCGTGCGGCAGATCGTCTCGATGCGAACATCTGCACCGCAGAACTGGCTCGTCGACCCGACGCCAAGGCGCCGCGCGCCTCCCCGCCTCAGCGAGCGACGAGGTGCTCCACACTGCCGCACGACCAGCAGGCGCGAGGCTCGTTCGCCGTGACGAAGCCGAGAACATCGCACTCTCCGCACGCGTAGGCATAGCCACGGGGGCCCGCGACGAGTTGGTCTCCGGTGTCCGCCCCGGTGTCTTCGCCGTCGGCGACACCTCCGGCGGCGGCGAGCGCACTCGCCAGCACCCGAAGGTCTGGCATCGGGAACGAGACGAGCGACATCTACGCCACCTCGCCGAGCGCCGGGACCGGGCGGCAACTGGCACGGTCGGGCTCGGCGTCACTCCCGTCAGAGGGGGTGTGGTCGAGCTCCATGAGGAACAACGCCGCCCGATCGGCCGCCGCGCGAGCGTGTTCCGCGCGCGCCAGGACTTCGGCGTTCGCGGCGGCATGGATGCCGGCGAAGGGAGCGGTCATGCGAAGTGGGTCGGCCACGCAGCACCCATTCTGAAGGTTCCCGCTCGAAAGGGGGCGGATGGCCTACCCGCGCGGCGCAACGCCGGCGCCGAACACCACGACGCCAGCGATCGTCCCGGCGAACCACCCGCACGACATCGACGCCGCAACGCCCACCGCTGTTCGCGACTGTGGAAGCGACGCCCAACGCCACAGCACCCACAGACGAGCACGGCGCGCTCAGCACGCCTGCCCATCGCTGACCGCCACAGGGTCACGGGCCACGGGCATGCCCAGACGCTACGACGGGGTGGTTCGTCGGCGAAGCATGCGCCGGCCGAGGACGAGGGCCACCGCGCCACCGCTCACCACGAGGAGCCACGCAGCCGGAGCCTCGGGAACGGTCGGGCTGGGCCCACCGTCCGCGGCGGCCCGCTCGAAGGTGGCGCGGTCGAACGCCACGTCGGCCCGGCTGATCCGCAGCCGGGCGAGGACGTCGTAGAAGCCGGGCGAGAGCGAAGCGATCGGCAACGTCCCCCTGAAGCGCGCGAAGTCACCGGACCCACCGACGTCGGTGGCGTCCACCCAAGCAGCGTCGTCGGCGCGCCCGCCTCTCGGGACCACCTGCAGCTGCACACCGTCGCGAACGACGGTGCCGCGCCGGATGACGATGGTGCTCGAACGGGTCTCGCTCGCCAGCGGTGCCTGACGGGCCCTCGCGAACAGGGTGTAGGTGCCATCAGCCAGCGTGGTCGGGTCGAGCGTGGCCAGCCATGCCGATTGCCCGCCGTTCAGAGTGGTCGCCAGCGGGTGAGCGAACGACGGGTCGCCGACGCTGAGATCCACTGTTCGACTTGCCAACGTGGTGGGAGCGACAAGCGGCAGGTCGAAGAAGCTGGCGGGGTCGTCGAGGATGAAGTAGGCGCCGTCGGCGCTGGTCTGCACGGTCGTCGTCGCCGTCAGGCCGGTGACGGTCGAACCGATGAGCTCTGCCGGCACGGTGGCGCTGAGCGACAAGGTTGCGCGGCCGCCGGGGGCGGTGATGGAACCGGATATCGTCGTGCTTGAGATGGCGACATCTCCTTCACCGATGTGGGCAGCGATGTCGACCCTGACGGACAGGGCCGGGTCCACCGCAGTGGCCTGGTAGGTCAACGCCCCCGTAATCGGACCGCTGCCGAGGACGAAGGGCACAGAGCCCTGGAGCGGGAACACCGATGGAACGATCCGTCCAGTGACGCCGGCGGCGCGCAACCCGCAGCCGGATCCTCCGTCCGGGGTGTCTTGTGTCGTGAGGTGCTCGTTGTCCGTCGTCTTACCGCAGGAGTCGCGGTGGAAGTAGTAGCGCGTCGGTGCCGAGCTTCCCGCCGATGGAAAGATCGCCGGGCCGGTGACGGCCACAGTCGGTTGCGATGCCGGATCGATGATGGCGCCGTCGGCCGGGCTGGTCACTGCGGCGCCGATGGTGGCGGTGCCGAGCGGGTTGGTCGAACCGCCGGTGCCGGGCGGCGGGGCGTTGGGATCCAGGCGCGAGTTGGTGCCGCCGCCAGCCCAGGTTCCCCAGATCGTGTCACGGGTCTTGTGGTCCTGCTCGAAGAACGCGTCCTCGTTGGGGCGAAGCGGTAGCGGGTCCTGGCCGAGCAGCACGCGCACCGCCCTGGCGCCGGATGCGGGCTCCGCGATGCCATACCCCTCGATGAGGTACTGCCTGTCGTTGTTCGGTGTCGTGGTCGGGAACGGCGAGAACGAGCCGCCTGGATCGTGCTGGGTCGTCTTGAACACGGCCTCCTTCAGCTCGGTCGCGGTGAGCTTCCCGTCGGCCAGGTAGGGGCTCGTCGAGATCGGCCTGCCCTTGGCGATGACACCCGGCTCGCCGAAGCGACCCTGACCCGTTCCGGTGTCGCCGAGGCGCTCGCGGACAGCGCGAAGCACGGTGCCGAACACGCCGGCCGTATACGGCGTGGCCGCAGAAGTGCCGCTGTGCTGGTGGATGCCGCCGGTGCTGTTGTTGTCCGCAGACGGGATGTTGCCTGAGCCAAAGCTCGCGACGTCGACCGGTTTGCCGGTGCCGACGACGGGCTTGCGCGAGCCCC
>JAYUDU010000574.1:0-2913 GCA_043739605.1 Acidimicrobiales bacterium
AACAACGCGTCGCCTTCGAGACGTACGTCGGCTCCCATGGCACGCACCGCGCCGGTGGTGCACACCACATCGTCACCGGTCGACGCGCCGCTGATGCGCGTCTCGCCGTCGGCGAGCGCGGCCAACAGGAGTGCACGGTGCGAGATCGATTTGTCGCCGGGGACGCGGAGCCGACCCCGCAGTCGGTCGGCCATCTCGACCACCATCGTCGCCATGATCCCTTCCTAGCCGCGCCGGGCGCGCCCGCAGGGTTTCTGCGGCCCGATCGGTTCACCACATGTTCAGCCCCTCGGCGGCTTCCACCCATCGGGGCGCGCCAGGATCTGCTGTGTGGTTGCCGCCCTCATCCTCGCCCTTGGCGCCGTTGCGTATGGCTTCGGCCAGCGGGCTGGCCTGGCATTCGATACGACCCCCCTCACCGTTGGCGTCGTCGTCGTGGCCGCGGGCGTCGTGGGGCGGACGCGCCGGCTCCTGCCAAACGGGCTCGTCCTGGCCGGCTGGGGAGCCGCCGTCCTCGCCAACGATCACGGCTTGCCCCAGGGCCGCGAGACGCCGGTGTACATGATCGGCATTGGTCTCGGTCTGCTCGCGGCGCGCCTCGCCAGTCGGCCAGACGAGCGCGGCGCCTGGTTCGGCGCGGCCGCCACCACGGCAACGTTCTCTGGGCTTGCGTACTACGGAGCGTTCGTCACTCCCCGCCTCGGTCAGGCCGGCGCATGGACCGTCTCATTGCTGGCGTGGGCGCTCGTTGAAGCAGTCCGATCCCGCATCGGTCCACGCACCGCACCCGCCACCGCCGCCGCATGACGCGCCGGTACGGGCTCCTCGACGCTCGCCCCTCACCTCCGGTCGGTCGAGGCCGAGGCGCCGCCAACGCCGACCGAGCCCGACTGCGGTTCGCCGTCCTCGTCGCGGCCGCGATGGTCGCCGCCGGCTGCGGCCCCAGTCAGCCGCGAGCGGCACCACCCCGCCCGAACGCCAGTGTGCCGGGTCAGACCACCGCGCCGGGTCAGAGCACCGCGCCTCCACCAGCATCGAACGAAGCAGGCGCATTCACGGCGTCGGTCGGCGTGCTGCCCCCGCCCGCGTCGGCATGGCCGAGCGCCGGCCACGACGCCCGGCACTCGTCCGGCGTGACCGCCACCGTCATTGGACCGCGCACTGCCCACCAACGATGGACGCGCAAGCTCGAGGGCAACGTGACACCCGGTCCCGTGCTCGGCGCCGACGGCACCATCTATGCCGCATCGAACGCCGGGGTGCTCCACGCACTCGACCCGGCGACCGGGGCCGATCGTTGGACGTTCGACGGAGGTGGCTCCTACGGCAGCGACCTCTCTGTGAGCCCGGCTGTCCTTGGCGACGGAACCATCCTGTGGCCGGCTCCCCACAACCGACTCGTGGCCCTCGATGCCACGGGCCACCAGCTGTGGCACGAGACGTTCGGCGGGTTCGTGCTGTCCCCCGCGGTCGCAGGCGCCGGCCGGGTGTACGTCGCCGATCAGAACGGTGGCGTCGCCGCCATCGAGGTCGGCAACGCCACTCATAACGTCGTGTGGCAGACGGACATCGGAGGCACGTCGTACACCAGTCCGACGGTCGGTCCCGATGGAACGATCGTCGTCGGCGCAGACAACGATCTGGTGGGCCTGGCCGATGACGGCCCTGCGTCGAGGGTGCGGTGGCGCTGGCACGGGCCGGCACAGATCGAGGTGTCTGCGGCGGTGGCACCCGACGGCACCGCAATCGTGGGGCCAAACAACGAGTTCACCTACGGAATCGGGCCAGATGGCGCTCAGCGATGGAAGTACCGAAAGGGCGACTGGTCCTACTCGTCCGTCGTGGCAACGCCCGATGGCAAGGCGTGGTTCGGCGATCACCTCGGCTTCCTCGACACCGTCGATGCCGCCACTGGGAACGAGGTGCGCCGCCATGCCACCATCCCCAAGAGCGAGCCGCATCCGGGCGGCGTTGGCGTGTGGACGATGCCGGCGATCGACGGCACCGGCGCCGCGTACTTCGGGACGGTCGTCGGCCACGTCTACGGCGTGGGGCCCGATGGGGCGCGACTGTTCGATCTCGACGTCGGCTCGACGGTCGACAGCTACCCCGCGCTGGGTGCCGACGGCACCCTCTACATCGGCTCGTCCGACGGCGTCCTCCACGCCATCGGCGCCTGAGGTTCGCTCCTCGGCGGCATCACAGACCCTGCCTGCCACCCGGTTCACCGGCTCCTCGCCGCCGGCCTCGCGACCGTGGTGTGGTCGGATGACCCCGCGATCTTCGGCACGACGCTGGCCGACGAGATCGACTGGGTCTGCGAGCAGGTCGGAGGTGGCGACAACCTGCGGCAGCACCTGATCCAAGCGGCTTGGGACGCCCGCTCCGAGCGCTTGGCCGGTCGACCCGGATCGCGGTGACGACGTCAGATGAGGCTGAGGTCGCGGCCGCCATGGACCAACGAGACCTCGGTGGGACGCCAGCCCTGGCCAATCACGCTCGGCTCGCGGGAGTCCCCTACGACCGCTTTGCTCGGCCCCAGTTGTACAGATGAGGCCAACGACTGCGCGCCTGAGATTGTCGACAAATCCGGCCGAAACACTGGACCTACGAACAGGTGTTCGTGTAGAGTTCTCGCATGGGAGAAGCCGGAACCGAGGCCGCCGAAGCACGCGCCGACGCCTCCGTTCGCACCATGGTCGCCGGCATGCTCACCGCCGCCGAAGACCTGATCCCCCTGTTCGAGGATGACGTCCACCTGAGTGATGGGTGCCGGAGCTTCGCGGCGTGGCTCGGCCTCCGCTACCGGTTGCGCCGCGGCGATGCCCGCCTGCTCGCCGACCGGGTCGAGGCACTCCGAAACGCTCGCGAGGAAGGCACCGACGTCGCCGCTGCCATCAACGACGACGCCAC
>JAYUDU010000575.1:0-2907 GCA_043739605.1 Acidimicrobiales bacterium
GCGCGGCGGCCCCCCTTCGCCTCGGCCGTGACGCTCGTCAGGCTTCGACCAACTCTGCGCCGGTGAACTCTGGGTAAGCGAGCACACCCATCTCGGGCAGGTCGAGGCCGGCGATCTCGTCGGCCTCCTTCGAGCGGATGCCCATGACCTTGTCGCTGATCTTGAAAAACGCGAACGAGATGGCACCCATGACGACGATGAGGGTCAACGCACCTGCGATCTGCGAGTACAGCTGGCCCATGCCGCCGCCATAGAACAGCCCGGTCGGCGACTTGCCGATCGGGGTGGCGAGGGCGTTGCCCACGCCGTTCCAGCCGGCGCCATACTTGCCATCGGCAAAGAGGCCCACGGCGAGGACGCCGGTGATGCCACCGAAGCCGTGCACCGCGAAGGCGCCCACGGGGTCGTCGACCTTGAGCTTGCGCTCGACAAACCAGGCCACCTCGACGACGGCCGCGCCGGCGAAGGCGCCGATGATGGCGGCCGCACGAGGCGAGACGAAGGCGCAGGGCGCCGTGATGGCTACCAGCCCGGCGAGCATGCCATTGACCATCATCCCCGGGTCGGGCTTCTTGGTGCGGATCATCACCCAGAACATGCCAGCGACCGCTCCGAAGGCCGCCGCGGCCGCCGTGTTGAGGGCCACCACGGTAAAGCGGGGGTCGGTTGCCGCGAAGGTCGATGCGGCGTTGAAGCCGAACCAGCCGAACAGCAGGATGAAGCAGCCGAGCACAGCCATCGGAACGCTGTGGGCCGGAAGGGTGTTGACCTCACCGTTCTTGCCGTACTTGCCGATGCGTGGACCCATCACGATGGCGCCGGTCAGGGCGGCGATGCCACCCATGGCGTGGACGACGCCAGAGCCAGCGAAGTCGACGTAGCCGTTGCCCCACCCCTGGGAACTACCCAGCTGAGCAAGCCAACCGCCGCCCCAGGTCCACGCCCCGAAGAGCGGGTAGTAGATGGAGCCACAGAAGAGCCCCCACACGACGAAGTGGTTCCACTTCCACCGCTCTGCCATCGACCCGGTGGGGATGGTGGCCGTGGTGTCCATGAAGGCCACCATGTAGAGGAAGAAGGCGAGGACGCCGACGTCGTAGGACTTCCCGCCCATGCCGAAGCCGCCCCATGCGAGCGCGCCGGTGTGGCCGTGACCAAGCACGAACTTGCCCATGGGGCTCTCGTAGATGCCGGGTCCGATGACAGGCACCGCGTCGGCCCCGAAGGTGGCCGAGTAGGCACCGAACATGAAGCTGAAGCCGACGAAGAAGTAGCCGACGAACCCGAGGCCGAAGATGGCGAAGTTCGTGGACACGACATGTGCTGCGTGCTTGGCCCGGCAGAAGCCGGTCTCGACGAGAGCGAAGCCCGCCTGCATGAAGATGACGAGCACAGCGCCCAACACGATCCACAACAAGTTGACTGCGCTGCCGGCCTTGTCGATGTCCTTGCCGAACATGGGGCCCTTGCCGTCCACACCCATGCCGGTGCCGACGCTGTCGGCGAACGCCGCTGATTGTGTCAGCGCCAAGGTGGCGACTGCCAAGACGGATGTACAGCCGGCGAAACGCCGGAAGGTGCGTGCCAAGACCCCTCCTAGGGGTTGATGACGATGCCGCGAGCGGCACGGTTCGGGATGGGACGACTCGGGCCGCGCTGCCCGGTGGCGCACGAGCAACACGATCGGCGGTGGGCCGATCGACCCACTCGGGCGTTAAGGAGACGCTAAGGAACTGCTGTTTCGCCCGCATGGCCCGAATGTTTCCTCTGTGTGCAGAGCGTGCGCGCTGAGCGAACCCGACACACGTCGGATACGGCCTCAGCTGTCGGGACGAGCCGTCCGGCGCAGCAGCGCGAGCGGGCCGCGGCCCCGCTCTGCGACAGGGGTGCCTGCCAGCGCAGCTACGACGCGAGCCTTGGCCTGGTCGTCCAGCTTCGCGTCGCGAGCGTCGGTCAGCTCGAACACATCCTGGGCGGTTCCGTCTGGCCGGGTGAGAACCTTCGCACTGTGGACGGCGACGCCGGCACGGGCGAACGAGGCGGTGACGGCGGCCAGCAGCCCCGGGCGGTCGGGCGCCTCGATCGTTGCCCTCGTACTCCACGGCGAGCCGTCATCGTCCCAACGGACGGTGGCCTCGGCAGCACACGTGGTGGGGACTGGACCATCGAGCGCGGTGGCGAGCGCTTCTCGCAGGGCCGCGTCATCGACGACGGCGCCGTCTGGCGCCTTGACCAAGAACGAATCCACCGCGTATGGCCGATCGTCGAGGTCCCAGCCGGCGCCACCGGCGTCGGTGATGCTGAGCCCGGCTTCGGTCAACACCGCGGCGGCACGAGCGAGAAGGCCAGTGACATCACGCGCCGCGAGATCGATGCGGTGCGTTGGCAGCGCCGCCAAGGCCTGGACGCCGCCTACCTCCCACCTGGCCTTGGCGAGCGTGGTGATGTCGGGCCCGGGGAGGGTCGTGACGAGCACGGCCGCGGTGCCCTTGGCCGGCGCCGTCGCCACCAGCGCGGCCTGCACGGCCAGCACCGCCGGCTCGTTGGCCAAGATCCATGCCCGGGGCGCGCCAGCGAGGAGCGCCTCGGCACGGTCCATGGCGGCGCCTGTCACCAGGGTCTCGGCGGCGCGTCGCCGTGAGCCAACGAGGTTGCGAGCATCGTTTCCGGTCAGGTCGGGGCGAGCGAGCGCCGCCTGGACCAGTCCGTGCAGTGCATCGAGGCGCTCGATCTCCCACCGTTCGAGGTCGCCCTGGGCCAGCGACAGCAGGAAGAGCGCGCGCGCTCGCTCCGGCCGCCCCAGGTGGGTGGCGATGGTCAGGACCGACTCCTCGCCGAGGCCGTCCGCGCGATCTGCCGCGCTGCGCATGAGGCCGGACTCGCCGACCAGCAGCGCGATCTCTTCCT
>JAYUDU010000576.1:0-2901 GCA_043739605.1 Acidimicrobiales bacterium
AGAAGCCTTCGCAGGAGTGGAGCTCGCCGCGGACGATCGTCCGGGTCGCCGACATGGTGCGCGCCAATCGGACGCCGGACTGGCGCCTGCAACGCCACGCAATGATCGCCGGTCGCAGCGGGAGCTGAGCAGGTCCTCGCGCCGAACGCGTTGTCGCCCCCGTCGCGGCGACCCGTAACCTCAGCGCATGCGTCTGTTCGACACTGCCACTGGCGAGGTCAAGGAGCTCGCCATGCGCGAGCCCGGCAAGGTGTCGATGTACGTCTGCGGCCCGACCGTCTACGACCTTCCCCACGTCGGCCACGGCCGCGCCGTGCTCACCTACGACGTGCTTCGCCGAGTGCTCGAGTGGACCGGGATCGAGGTCGTCCACGTGTCGAACATCACCGACATCGACGACAAGATCATCCAGCGAGCCAACGAGCTTGGCGAGGATCCGGCAGCCCTCGCTCGGCGGTACGAAGACGAGTGGTTCTCGGCGATGGATCGTCTCGATGTCCTGCGCCCAACTGCTTCGCCGCGTGCGACCGACTATGTCGAGGGGATGGTCGACCTGATCGAGCGCTTCCTGAAGGAAGGGAGTGCCTACGAGACGAAAGACAGTGTCTTGTTGTCCGTCGACTCGGTCCCCGATTACGGGCTGCTTGCGCATCAGGATCTCGCGATGCTGCGAACGACGGAGCGCGTCGGCGACGATGCGTTCGAAGACAAGCGCAACCCGCTCGACTTCGTCCTTTGGAAGAAGGCGAAGCCGGGTGAGCCGACGTGGCCGGCGCCATGGGGTGCGGGTCGCCCCGGGTGGAACACCGAATGCGTGGTGATGAGCCTCGACCTGCTGGGTGAGGGGTTCGATCTGCACGCCGGTGGTCTCGACCTCAAGTTCCCGCATCACGAGAACGAGCGGGCCCAGGCGGTCGCCATGGGCAAGGAGTTCGCCATGCACTGGATGCATCACGCCTTCATCGTCGCGGACGACGGCGAGAAGATGAGCAAGAGTCTCGGCAACTTCACGTCCCTTACCGACCTCCTCGACCGCGTCGACCCGCGGGCCTATCGGATGCTGCTGTTGCAGGCCCACTATCGGTCACCGGTGCAGGTCTCGCCTGTGACCATCGCGGCGGCCGAGGCGTCGTTGGCGGGTCTTGATGCACTCGCCCGTCGGGCGGGCGGCGCTGGCCTCGACACCCAGGCGATGTCCGCCTCGGCGGCGGCGCTGGCCGAGTTTCGGGCCTTGCTCGAGGACGACCTGAAGACCGCGCAAGCCCTCTCCAAGGTGTTCGAGTGGGTGCGGCTCGCCAACATCGCGCTCGACGATGGTGAGCGCCTGGAGGCCGGGCGTCTGGTATCCCGGGTGCTGGCGGCAACGTCGGCGGTCGGCCTCGTTCTGCACGACGGGACGAGCGACCTCGACCCGGTGGCGGAGGCGCTCGCGAAGGCCAGAGAGGCGGCGCGCGTCGCCCGCAACTGGTCAGAGGCAGACCGCCTCCGGGATGAGCTCGCCGCGCTTGGCTGGCGCGTCGAGGACGCCAAGACGGGGAGCTTGCTCGTCCGGATCTGAGCCGCGGCGGGCCGCCTGGTCGTGTTACTCGCCAGTAAGTTACGCTGTGAGCAACGCAGTCATGCCCGGCGCTCCCTGCGCGGCCGGGCCCGGAGCCCTCAGGAGCCTGCCCGATGTCTGACTTCTCTCTTGCCCTCAACGAGGACCAGCTGACGATCCAGAAGTGGGTCCACGATTTCGCCGAGGGCGTCGTCCGGCCGGCCGCGCACGAGTGGGACGAGAAGGAGGAGTTCCCGTACCCGATCGTGCAGGAGGCCGCCAAGATCGGCTTGTACTCGTTCGACTTCTTCGCCAATGCGATGCTCGGCGACCCCACCGGGCTCACGCTGCCGATCGCACTGGAGGAGCTGTTCTGGGGTGACGCCGGCATCGGCTTGTCGATCTTCGGTTCGGGTCTCGCCGCGGCGGGCATCTCGGGCCAGGGCACTCCAGAGCAGACGATCGAGTGGGTGCCGCAGTGCTTCGCCTACGACGAGGGCAGCGGCAAGCTCGGCCTCGGCGCCTACTGCGTGAGCGAGCCCGACGCCGGCTCCGACGTCTCCTCGCTCCGCACCAAGGCCGTTTACGACCAGGCCAAGGACGAGTGGGTGCTCAACGGCACCAAGGCGTGGATCACCAACGGCGGTATCGCCGACGTCCACGTCGTGGTCGCCACGGTGGACCCGACGTTGAAGAGCCGTGGTCAGGCGACCTTCATCATCCCGCCGGGCACGCCGGGCCTCAGTCAGGGCACCAAGTACAAGAAGCACGGCATCCGTGCCTCGCACACCGCAGAGGTCGTCCTCGACGACTGCCGCGTCCCGGGCAACTGCCTGCTCGGTGGCAAGGAGAAGCTCGACGCCAAGCTGGCGCGCGCTCGCGAGGCCGGCAAGACCGGAGACAAGCAGCCGGCGATGGCCACCTTCGAAGCGACCCGACCGTCGGTTGCCGCCATGGCGGTCGGCATCGCCCGCGCCGCCTACGAGGAGGCGCTGCGTTACGCGCAGGAGCGCGTCGCGTTCGGCAAACCGATCATCATGAACCAGGCCATTGCCTTCATGCTGGCCGACATGGCGACCGAGATCGACGCCTCCCGCCTCCTCGTATACCGGGCGGCGTGGCTGTCCCGCAACGGCCAGTACAAGAATGCCGAGGGCTCGATGAGCAAGCTCAAAGCCGGCCGCACGGCGGTGTGGGTGACCGAGCGCGCCATGCAGATTCACGGCGGCTACGGCTACACCCGCGAGTACCCCGTCGAGCGCATGCACCGCGACGCCAAGATCTACGACATTTTTGAAGGGACCGAACAGATCCAGCAGCTGGTCATCAGCCGAGCGATCAGCGGACTGCGAATTGAGTAGCAA
>JAYUDU010000577.1:0-7493 GCA_043739605.1 Acidimicrobiales bacterium
AACGGCGCCGGCAAGTCGACGATCCTCAACGCCATCAGCGGTGTCACCGTGCCCGACGCCGGCAACGTGTGGTTCGACGGAGAGCCGATCACCGGCGAGGCCCCCGAGCACACCGCGGCTCGCGGCGTCGTGCAGGTCCCCGGCGGCAAGGGCATCTTCCCCGGACTCACCGTGCGAGAGAACCTGCAGATGGGGGGCTTCTTGTTGCGCAGGGATCGCGTCACGCTGGCGGCCAGGACGGCGGAGGTCCTTGACCTGTTCCCGCGCCTCGTCGAGCGCATCGACCAGCCCGCTGGTGCACTTTCGGGCGGCGAGCGTCAGATGCTCACCCTCGCCCAATCGTTCTTGTTGAAGCCCCGCCTCCTGCTCATCGACGAGCTGTCGCTGGGGCTGGCACCGGCCGTGGTCGGCGAGCTGCTCGAGTCCGTTCGTGCCCTCAACAGCGCGGGGTGCAGCGTGGTCGTCGTCGAGCAGTCGGTCAACGTCGCGCTGACCCTTGCGACGCGCGCCTACTTCATGGAGAAGGGAGAGGTCCGCTTCGACGGCCTCACCCACGACCTCCTCGCCCGCCCAGACCTGCTGCGTTCCGTCTTTCTCGAAGGCGCTGGCGCGGCGCTCAGTGCCGGCGACGCGGTGGCGCCGCCGACGCGGCGCGCGCCGCGGAGGATTGGCTGATGTTGCCCACCGTCACCCAGCTGCGGGCGTGGACGGCCATGTCGATCAGCGACGCCGCGGCGCGGGGCCGCGATACCACCATGGTCGAGTTGGACCTCGCCGGCGCCACGGACTCCTACGACGAGGTGTGGGCCATCGCCCAGCGGCTGGCCACATTGTCGATGCGGACCGACTGGCCATGGGACGAGCCCGACGATCTCGAAGGCATCGTCGCGGCCAGCGACCGGGTCGTGGTTGGCCGCCGACTCGCGCCGGAGATCGCCGCCCCGCTCATCGAAGCCGCGTGGCTGGGCCGGGTCGCGGGATGCATCCTCGGCAAGCCTGTTGAGGTCGACCCGAGTCCCGACGAGCTGCGCCGCGCCCAACGGATGGCGCGCGCAGCAGGGACCGCCGGTGCGAGCTGGCCGATAGATGCGTTCGTCGACGCGGCCGCACTCGATGGCCTCGGACGCCGCCAGCCGCAATGGGTCGAGACCGTCGCCGGTCGGGTGCATCACGTGGCCGTCGACGACGATCTTAGCTACCCCGTTCTTGCGTTGTTGTTGCTGGAAGCCCACGGCGTGGCCTTCACCCATGCAGACCTGTGGGCGCTGTGGCACCTACAGCTGCCCATCGCGACGACGTTCGGTCCGGAGCGGACCCAGCTGCTGGGAACGGCCATCGCGGCGCTGCCCGGCGATCCATCCAGCGCGACGGCCACAGCCAGGACCACTGCGGTCGAGACGGTCAACCCCGGCATCGAGCTGTGCGGGGCGCTCATCCGGGTTGACGCCTACGCGTGGGCCTGCCTCGGCGATCCTGGCGCCGCCGTCGAGCTCGCATGGATCGACGCCTCCGCCACCCATCGGGGCGTGGGGTTGCACGCAGCCCTGTTCGTAGCGGCACTCCTCGCCCTGGCGCCGATCATCGAGCCGTGGGACGAGCTGGTCCTCGCCGCCGCGGGCCACATCCCCCGTCGATGCCGTCTCGGCGATGTCGTCACCCAGGCAGTCGCGTCGGTCGCGGCGGCCTCGACATGGGGAGAGGCCATCGCCCGCATCCACGCTCGACACGGCCGGTTCACCCACTGCGGTGTGATCCAAGAGGTGGCGACGCTCGTCGCGACGCTGCGGTTTGCCACCGACGTCGGCCACGGCGTCGGTCTGCAGGTGTCTGCTGGCAACGACACGGACAGCTTCGGGGCGACGGCTGGGTCGCTGCTCGGCCTGCGCTTCGGGATGGTTGGTCTCGACCGCGCGAGATGGGTCGAGCCGTTCGCCGACGACCTCCGCCTCGCGATGGCGCTGCCGCCCGAGCGCTCCCTCGAAGCAATGGGCAGACGGTTCGCGGCGCTCCCCGCGCTGCTCAACGCGCACGCAGCCGGAGCCGTGCCACCCGGGCTCGCAGCCGTGCTGTTCGGAGCATCGCCAGCCACGTCGGTCCGCCAGGCTCCCTCGGGGCGCGACGCCTGGGCGGGAGCGGCCTCGTGACGATGGCCGCACCTCCGCTCCGCGTGCACACAGATCGACTCGTCGCCTGCGTGGAGGTCGGTGGCAGCGGCGTGCAGACGGTGCTGTTCGAGCCGGGTCGCGCCGAGCCGAGGTTCCTCGACGGCGCGCATCGGCCGGCTGGGGCGGCGCTGCGGATCGCGGTTCCTGGCGTCATCGGCGGCGGGCGGGTGTTGGGCGCATCCAACCTTGGTTGGTACGACGTCGACCCGGCGGAGATGTTGGGTCTGGCGGGCACGGCTGAGCTGGTGTTGAACGACGCCGAGGCCGCCGCGCTCGGGGAGGCGGCGCTTCGCTCGCTCGGCGCCGGCTCGATGGCCTACCTGTGCTTGGGCACCGGGGTCGGCTGTGCGGTGGTCAGTGACGGCCAGGTGATCGCAACCGAGCTGCTCGGTCATGGCAGCGTTCACAGCGATCGAGTGTGCAACTGCAAGCGGGTCGGCTGCCTCGAGACCGTCGCGGCAGGATGGGCGCTGCCGACCGGTCTCGTCGCAGCCGACCTGGACACGATCGCTCGCCACCTCACCGACGCCATCGGGCGCGAACCTCGGCTCGCATCGACGTCTCGTCTCGTGGTCGGTGGCGGCATCATCGGCGACCACCCCAGCCTTCGCGACCGTCTCCAGAGCGCCCTCACGGCCTCCCCTCGGGCCGGCCGGCCGTGGCGCGTCGAGCCATCAGCGGCCCGGCGCCCCGCAAAGTCCGCAGCGGCGTTCGGACTGCTCGCCTACGGCACGTCGCCGCTCCAACTCACCGCCCCGTCGGCCGGCACCACCTCGGAGGTCATCCAATGAACATCGGCGAACGCCTTGGCACCCTTCGGATTCGACGCGATCGGTTGGTGCGCCCTCTGGCCATCGCCACCGCGCTGCTCCTCGTCTCCGCGGTTTCGAGTCTCGGTCAGGTCGACTACGACCGCCAGCAGGCGTTGACGTCGCACTCCAAAGGCGCGTCTGGGGGCACAGGGGGCGAGCAGGCGACGCCGTCAAGGCTCAGCGGAGGTGGCGTTGGCGGCATCGGCGACCCGCCCCCCAGCGGGCCAACCGATGCTCTCATCACGACAGATCCTCTGACCGGCGCGCCCGTCGTCACCGGTCCTCGCTCCGGACAATCCGGAGGCGGAGGCACCACTGGTGTCACGGGAACAACTGCCCCACGCACGAGCGCCACCACGCCGGCGGCCAAGGTTGGCGTGCCCGACTTCGGGCTCAAAACGCAGGGTGTCACCGACAAGCAGGTCAAGATCGGGTTTACGTACAACGTGCAGGGCTGCGGCGACTCCGGCGCCCTCTCCGCCAGCTTTGGGGCTGCGGTCGCCGGTGACTCTGGCAAGTCCATCGACGCGTTCACTCGCTACATCAACGACACCGGCGGCATCGCAGGCCGCAACCTCGTTTCGGTCGTTGCCGACGACGGCTCCGGAGGATGTCCCGAGAAGGCGGGCGCGGCGGCGGTGAAGCTGGTGGACGAGGAGAAGGTGTTCACGGTGGTGCCAGGGTTCAACCCGGTTGCGGACTACGCGGTCTCAAAGAAGATCCCCGTGTACGGCGGACGCGACGACAACGCGTCGACGGCCAAGGCCGGCGCGGGCACCTTCGAACCGCTCGAGAGCCTCGATGACTCCATCGAGGCGTGGGCCGCGTTCGGCAAGAACTACCTCGACACCGAGCACCACGTCGCCTGCCTCATCCACCCCGACACCTCAGAGTGGAACGACTACGAAAAGCTGGCGGTAGCATCGATGGCACGTCAGGGCCTCAAGTTCAAGAGCTTCATCCGATATGCTGAGGATGTTTCTAGCGCGGCCACTCAGTCAAATGCTGCTGCGGTGAAGGCGAAGGGCGATGGATGTGACCAGGCATACTTCATGGCATACAACCCAATCGCGCTCGTCTTCTTGACATCGGCAGCTCAACAGAACAACTGGAATCCAACCTGGACATGGACCAGCTTTACCGCTCTCGTCGACTCAGAGCTCATTGGTCGGCTGATGAACCAGAATCAGTGGGCCCACGCGATCGGCCTGTCGGCCCGGGTGCCACCCGGCCAACACCCCAAAGAAGGCAACTGCAAGAAGATCTACGAGTCGTACTACCCGAACGACGGCGAGTCAGATAGTGCTGCCGTCTACTTGGCGTGCTATGCGATCCTGCCGTTGGCAGAGTCGATGCGGCGGGCAGTCACCAAGACCGGCGTGCTCACTGCGAACTCGTTGATGGTTGGTGCTGACTCGATCACCAACGACTACTCGTATGACTCTCATGTGCCGATCGACTGGCAGTTTCCGGGTCCGAACGGTCCATTCAAGCAGAAGGGGTTCAGCCACTTCACGGTCGCAAAGTGGAACACTACCGGCTCCAAATACGACTTTCCCGAGTATCCGAAGTACTGGAAGACAATGGGCCCCGGGCGCTCTGGCGCCGAAGACCTCCGGCCGTTCTTCAAATGAGTGGGCCGAACATCACAACAGCACGCGGCGATGGCATCGCCTTCTTCGCCCACGTGAACGGCGTCCGGATCGAAGCGGCACGGATCGGAGAGGGCCCAGACATCGTCTGGTGTCATGGGCTCACCGGCAACCTCGAAGACGGGCGGCTGTCAGCGGAGACGACCGCCGCAAGGGGGTTTCGGGTGACCTGGTTCTCATGTCGTGGCCACGGGCGCTCCACCCCGGTCACCACCAAGGAGGAGTGCGCCTACTACCACTTTGCCGATGACCTGAGCGCCCTTATCGATCACCTGGGCATCGACCGGCCACTGCTGGCGGGTGGCTCGCACGGGTCAAACACGATCCTCAGCCATGAGGCCATCCACCCGGGCCGGGCGCGCGCGCTGTTGTGCGTCGCGCCCGGTGGCAACTCGCTCGAAAAGCCAGGGGGATGGAAGTGGGCCGGCCTCCGGCTGGTGCATTGGAACGGTGCACGCAAGGGGCCCGACGGAGTGGCTCGTCTCGCCCTCGGCCCCAACCCAGATCCCATCCTGGCGGCTGCCTACAAGACCCACGATCCCGCGTCGATCCTGTTCGCCATGCGCAACATTCCGGCGCAGGCCGCGGTCGACATCGCCGCGCTCCGCCGCTTCGCGGTGCCAGTCCACATCGCAGCATGGGACAAGGATCCGGTCATCCACCCCATCGCGGTGGCTCGTCGCATCGCTGCCGCCATCCCCGGCGCCACCTTCGAGCAGATCGACCGCGTGACCACCCTGCCCGCTGCCGAGGTCGCAGTCCTGGTCGCAGACCTCCTCGAACGCTGGGCGCGGCGCGCCGTCGCAAACCCAGACGCCCGGTGAGGTAGAGCTGGCGGCGGGGGTGACGTAGACCGCGCGGGGCGTACCCGCTACCGGTCGCGGTCGACGATGAAGGTGGCGAGCTCGGCGAGGGCCCCGCGTGCCGCGGTGGAAAGCGGCAGCTGCGCCGCCGCGCCGACGGCGGTGGCGGCCAAGGAGCGGGCGGCACCTTCTACCTCGGTGCGGGCACCGCACGCCTCGACGATGCGGACCATCTCGACGACCTCGTCCGGGTCGACGGACGGGTTGCCGAATCCGGCTCTGAGGCGGTCGCCGTCGGGTGTGCCGGCCGTGCGCTCCAGGGCGATGGCGGCCAGGCGAGTCGGCTTGCCCTCGACGAGGTCGTCGCCAACGGGCTTGCCGGTGGCGGCGGCGTCGCCGAACACCCCCAGCACATCATCAACCAGCTGGAAGGCCTCACCGAGCGGGATGCCATACGCGGAGAGCGCGGCCCGCAGGCCAGGGTCGTCGCCGCCGGCCAGCGATGCGCCCAGGTGGAGCGGCCGCTCGATGGTGTACTTGCCGCTCTTGTAGGTGCAGATGCGGGTGGCCTGCTCGACGGTCGGGTTGCCGCGGGCCGACGCCAGCATGTCGAGGTACTGGCCGACGTTGACCTCGAGGCGCAGCTCGTCCCACAGTGCGAGCGCAGGCGGGGGCGCACCGCGCAGCAGTGACCCTGCGTAGACGAACGCCAGGTCGCCGATGAGGATGGCGGCCCCCTCACCGAAGCGCCGCGCCTCACCTCGCCAATCGCCCGCGGTGTGCTCTGCCTCGAACGCCACGTGCACGGCGGGGCGGCCACGGCGGGTCGTCGAGCCATCCATGACGTCGTCGTGCATGAGAGCGAACGCCTGCAGCAGCTCGAGTGCCGCGCCGGCGTCGACCCACGTCGCATCGGTCGGATCGCCGCCGGCGCCCACGAACGCCCAGTAGCAGAAGGCAGGCCGCAGCCGCTTGCCGCCCTCCAACGTGAACGCGCGGAGCGCGCCAAAGGCCGGGCGTAGATCTGGGTCGAGGGCAGACCACCGGGCGGTCTCGGCGTCGAGCAGCGCGGCGATGCGCTCTTCGACCGTCTTGGCAATCTCGGCGAGCCAACTGGGAGCGACTGCCGTCACGTCCGGTGAGCGTAGGTCAGCGCTCGCGCCAGGCGGTGCACGCTCGGCGCGCCACGGGGTTCGGGCGCCTCCAGCGTTGAACCCTGGTCAAGACGTAGGGTCGCCGTCATGACCGATCTGGCTCCACCCCTGTTCGACCTCACCGGCCACGTCGCCCTCGTCACCGGCGGCAACTCCGGAATCGGGCTGGGCATGGCCGCCGGACTGGCCCGAAGCGGTGCGGCCGTTGCCATCTGGGGCACCAACGAGGCCAAGAACGCCGCCGCCGCCGACCGCCTGTCCGCCCACGGGACCAAGGTGGCGGCGTTTCGATGCGACGTCGGCGACGAGGACGAGGTCGAGGCGGCCATGGCGGCGACGCTTGAGGCGTTTGGGAGGGTCGACTCGTGCTTCGCGAACGCTGGTGTCGGCGGGGGAGCGACCAGCTTCATGGAGATGACGACCGAGGAGTGGCGCCGGGTCATGCGAGTCAACCTCGACGGCGCGTTCTTCACGCTGCGGGCCGCCGCCAAGCACATGGTCGCCCGGGGCGGCGGCGGATCGCTCATCGGCACCGCGTCGCTGGCCGCCATCGAAGGCCAGCCGAGGGGCCAGCACTACGCGGCAACCAAAGGTGGGCTCATCTCGATGATCAAGGCCTGCGCGGTCGAGCTGGCGCGCTACGGCATCCGCGCCAACGCCATCCTGCCCGGCTGGATCGACACGCCCATGACCGAGGGCGCCACCTCCTGGCCCAAGTTCGCAGAGCGGGTGATGCCCCGCATCCCCGTGCGCCGCTGGGGCGACGGCAACGACTTCGCGGCCCTGGCGGTGTACCTCGCCAACCCCGCCATCAGCTACCACACCGGCGACACCCTCATCGTCGACGGCGGCTACACCCTCTTCTGACCGCCACTTCTGCCGTTCTTTGGTCATTGGGCGCGTTTCT
>JAYUDU010000578.1:0-7489 GCA_043739605.1 Acidimicrobiales bacterium
GCGTCACGCACGTCCCCGCCAGTAGCCCGGCCGACGCCGGTGATGGGCCAGCGCAAGCACGGTGACCACGTCGTCGCCGACCTCGTAGATCACTCGGTACGGGAACCGGCGCAGACTTACCTGCCTCACCTCGAGACCCGCAGGAGACCTCGGCGCTCGGCGGCCGGAACGGGGCCACTCGACGAGCGGCTCGATCGCCTCGTCGAGCTCGGCTGCGAGCAGCGCAGCCAGCCCGGTCCATGCGCTGCATACCAATCCGACGCGTGCTGAAGCTCGTCGAGCGCTGCTGCGGTCACGACGATTCGATACGTCAAGCCTCGTGGCTGCGCAGGAGCTGCCGGCGAACTGCGGACCACTCCGTGGTCGTCTCTCCTGCGTGCACTCGGGCTGCGCGCACAACGATCTCTGCGTCCCAGGCTGCGTCGCCCTCGGCGGCGTCTTCGGTGAGGTCATCGTCCAGGCTGGCGATGAGACGTGCAGCAAGGTCGGCGCGCTCATGCTCACCCAGACCCATCGCCTCGAGGAGCAGCTCGTCGACCCGTGCGCTCATGCACATGATCGTACGCGCTCCACCGCGTCGAGGGCTTCCAAGGTGCGACGAGCGGGAGCTGAGGTCCGTCGATGCAGCATCGCTGCTCCGTAGTCAGAAATGAGACCGTTCGCTGGGTGTCGTCTGATGCCAAAATATGCTGCTGACCTGCGGGTTTGTCGCCGGAGATGGACGAACAGACACGGAGAGGGCCGCCTCGGTATCAGGTGGATTGATACATTCCTGATACATCGACGTAGCTCGATGCGACCGGTGGGGTGTGTCGAGGCGCTGACGGTCGTCAGTGACGGTCATCGTGGGAGGTGAGGGATCGGTGGAACTCGTCGACTGCGGTGACGGCGTCGGCGAGGAGCGTGGCCGGGTCGAGGTCGGGGTGATCGATGACCATCTGGGTGGCGTACGCCTGGGGCCCTTGGGCTTGGGGGGTCGCGAAGTTCGCTTGGAGGTCGTCGAGCGCGGTGCGGATCGATCCGGACAGCTCAGTCTCGAACACTGCGTTGACCCGGGACGCGGCCTCGGACACTCCGCCGAGGTCGTTGTGGAGGAGTACGAACGCGATGTCGTACCAGTCCTTCGGTTTGCGCCGGGAGTGGGCGGCTGCGGTCTTGGCGAGGAGGAACCCTGCAAGGCCGGCGATGTTGACCTCGACGGTGTGCTCGATGCCACCGATCCGGGATCGAAGCTCGTGGATCTGGGTGTCTCGGGCCGCGAAGCCGGTGCCGCGAAGGTTGACTGCACCGAGGCGGTCGCAGCCGTTGAAGTGGACGGTGGCCTCGGCGGGTTCGTCGTCGAGGTCGGCGAGGAGCTCGAACTTGATCACGACCTTCGTGGGCCCATCAGCGACCCACCGCCAGATGTGTTCCGTGCCGGGTTGGAACTCGGCGTTGCGGAGCGCGTGTTCGAGTCTGCGGGTGTTCACCGACCCAGACGCGATCTCGAGGTCGACCTGGACGTCGACGTCGGTCGTGCCCGCATGCCGGAACGGACTGTCGATGCACAACAACTCGGGGACGAGGCCGCCGAGCACGACGAACTCGGGTCGCGCCCCGTAGTGGTGCACGACCCGTACGAGCGCAGCCTCCGCGGCCGCTCGCGCAGCTCGGGACCGGTCGGGTTCGTCGTTCACGGGTGCGCCTCGGTGAGGTAGGTCTCGGTGAGGTAGGTGTCGGCGAGGTGTGCTGCGGCGTCTTCGCCGCGCACGCCGAGGCCGCGAAGGTCGACGTAGACGCGAGGCCACGGCGCGACGTAGATCCCGTCGATGAGGCTGCGACTGGAGTCGGTCCAACCGATCGGAGCCGGGCGCAGCACGAGGCGTCCACCCTCGATCGGTTTGAGATCGAGGGACCGGGCGACCAGCTGCAGCGCCGGGACGGTCGCCGCATCGACGTAGACGACGGTCGTGGCGATGGTGGTGAGGAACGGTGCCATCACAGCAGCCGCAGTCGCTCCAGTCGCCGCCCAGCGAACCTTACGTGACAACAGCCGGGGCGCCAGCTCGGCCAGTCCTCGCAGCGGGTCGCGCCACGTCACGCCGACCGCAAGCTCGTCGGTGGACGCGAGGGCCGCCGCCGCCTCGGCGTAGCCCCCGAGCAGCGCAGAGCGGTCCACGATCCGGCGGCCCGCAGAGCGGCCGCGTGCAGCCCCAGCGGTGAGGAACCCGAGGTCGGTCAGGGTCCGCAACGCGTTCGTGCACGTGCCCGTCGACAAGCCCGTCGCGGCCGTTGTTGCTGCGACGGTCGGCTCGATGCCACACAGGACCGCTTCCGCCACCGAGACGAACCCAGGCGTCCAACGCAGTGGCGCTGCAACGGGGACGTCAGGGCTGCCGGTACGAGACACGACCAGCGACCCGATCGAGATCTCGGCGTTCCCGAGCTCGTCCACCCAGCCGACGCCGGCCTCGTTCAGCAGGTGGCGGGCCCCGGGAGACAAGCGACGTGCCGCGACGACATCAACACGTGCGCGGCGGGAGAGGACCGCTCGAACATCGCCAGTCCATCCCTCTCCCGCCCACGCCACACGAAGACGTCGACCCGCGACCCGCACGCCGAGCTCGGCGCCGTCGTCCCCGGTGACGCGCACCTCGGTCGACGCTGGGAGCACCGCTCGCAGCGCATCGACAGCACGCGACATCGGACGGCTCACCGTCGAGACATCCGGCGTATAAGACATCCAAGGACTATACCTCACTGGCCCAGTGAACTACGTACCATCATGAGGCTTACAGTGGCGCGGGTCCAGGGGCAGGCGGTCCCACCCTGGGGTTTCTTGGTGGAGACGGCGGGACTCGAACCCGCGACCCCTGCCATGCAAAGGCAGTGCTCTAGCCATCTGAGCTACGTCCCCGGGAGCCCGGGGGCGGCTGGAGCGTAACCCGAGGAGCCCGCGGTCCTCCAACGCGACCGCTCAGGGGCGAGCGGGCCTCGGCACGACTTCGGCGACCGGTCCCGGGCGGGCCAGTCCGAAGCCTTGCGCCAGAGGCACGCCGAGGCGTCGGACCGTCTCGATCTCGTCTGGTTGTTCGACGCCCTCTGCGATGAGGATCGTATCGAGCTGGCTGGTGAAGTGGACGAGCGATGTGACCAGCGCTTGGCGGGCAGGGTCGGCGGCGATGCCGCGAACGAGGCTGAGGTCGAGCTTCACGAAGTCGGGCTTCAGCTCCAGGAGCCGCGACAGGCTTGAGTAGCCAGTTCCCGCATCGTCGATCGCAACACGCAAGCCTCCGGTACGGATGACCCGCAGTGCATCCTCGAGCCCATGCGGATGGGGCTCTGCCTGTTCGGTCAGCTCGATGACCAGACGGCTGAGGGGGCCTGCGGCGCCCAGCAACTCGCGTTGCAGGGACGATGCGCACACCGCCGCAGGCGAGAGGTTGACGGTGAGGAAGCAGTCCTGTGGTATTCGAGGCAGCAGCCCGCGGGCCCGGCGCAGCACGAGCAGCTCAAGGTCGACATCGAGGCCAGCCTCGGCGGCTTCTGCGAACCAGCGGCTCGGGCCGGACCATGGGGAGTGGGGGAAGCGCGCCAGAGCTTCGTAGCCAGCATGGCGTCCTGTCGCGAGGTCGACGATGGGCTGCAAGACGAGCACGGGACCGCCGACGTCGATGACGGCATCAATGGCAGATATGCGGGCGCGGCGGGTGGCCGATTCGACCTCATCACGCGAGATCTCATCGGCAATCACGCCGGCAATGACCCGCAGGATCTCTGCATCGCGCTGGTTGATCGACGGGTCTGGCCGGAACAGGGCCGCGCAGACGGTGCCATAGACCCGGCCATTGGGCATCACGAGGGGAACGCCGACATGGCCCCCGATGTTGAACAACCGCACCGCAGTGACATCAGCGAACCGGGGGTCGTGTCTCGCATCGACGATGACCTCGGGAGCATCGCCGTCGATGATGCGTCCACAGAGTGTGTCGTCGAGTGGTTCGCTACGCCCCTCAAGATCGGCTCGAAGTGCAGGACCTGCGCTCACGTAGCGCAGCGTCCGTCGACCTTCAGAGAACTCGCCAACGAAGGCCACGTCCGCCGACAGGTGCTCCCTGACCCGGTCGAGCATGCGGGCGATCCGCTCCTCCGGCCCCGCTCCAACGAACGCGTAGCGCAACAGGTGCAACGGGTCTGTCGAGGCCGGGGAGGGCGTCGGAGTTGGATGCGGTGCCCCGTCGCTCGGGTCGATGCCACCGACTGCTTCGAGCAGTGCTTCGGCGCGGCGGAGGGCGCGGCGGCGGTACATGTCGGCGTCGGCTGAAGAGCGGGCGGCCGAGAGGCCGGTCGCACTGCGCATGCCCACGCCCACGCTGGCCGGCACGTCTGCCGCCTCGAGCGCCCGAGCGATGCGGGTCATGGCAACGCTGGCGGCATCGATTGAGGCGCGGGGCATCAAGATGCAGAACTCGTCGCCACCAACACGCGCCACCACGTCGAAACCCCGTGCGGCACGGCCCAGCACCTGCGCGCACCGCCGGAGGAGGGCATCACCGGCGGCGTGGCCCTCCATGTCATTGACGAGCTTGAGGTGATCGACATCGACGGCGATGACGGCGGCCGCGTGGCCGTATCGGCGACACCGCGCCTCCTCGGCCGCGATGGCGCGGTCCCACGTTCTGCGATTGCCAACCCCCGTCAGCGGGTCGCCGCTGGCCTCGTGCTCTGCGCGCTCGGCTCGCCGTGCGGTCTCGTCCAGACGGAGCTCGGCCGAGAGGATCCGCCCGAGGAGGTCGGCCATCGCCCTGACCAGCTCCAGATCGCCCTGGCGTTCGGGCCGCGGCTCCGGATGGATGCCGCACACGGTGCCGAACACGGTGCCGTCGTCGAGGACGATCGGGCGCCCGACGTATGCGCCGACCTTCGCCATGGAGGTGATCGGCGCGGCAGCGTACGCAGGCACACGAGCGACGTCGGGTGCGAGCTCTGGACCGTTGCCGAGCACGAGCTGCGCGCAGATGGTGTCTGACCAGGCCACCTCGGCCGCCTCCGGCAGGCCGTAGACGCGATCACGGAGGCCGAGCACCACATAGCGGTCGCCGTCGCGTCGCGACAGCACCCAGAGGCCGTAGTCCAGCTGGCTCGCGAGCAGGTCGAGTGCGGTCTCGCCCGCCCCCGCGAAGCCGTCGCTCGATCCAGGGGCGTTCAGGCCCAAAGCGTCATCGCTCATGTCGCCTGTTCGTCCACTCGTTCTCAGGCTCCCTCGCTGCTCACGCGCGCCAGCAAGACGCCGGGGTCGGCGTCGGCGTCGACCCGCCGACCAGGGTATGCGAAACCGTCCGGGCGGGAAGCCCCGAGGCCATCAGAGCCCGATCATCGCCCATCCGCGCGGCGAGCCCTTGCATCCGCCGCATGAGAGCAACCATCATTGGGTGAGTCAACGATTGAACCGACCACGTGCTGAGGGCCGCATCACGCGACGCCACGGCGAGGAGCCACGCCGATGCCGACCACTGACCTCGCGATCCGGGCAGAGGGTCTCGTCAAAACCTACGGCCGACCCAAAGCGGATGGCTCGGGTGTTACGCGAGCGCTCGATGGCCTCGACCTGACCATCGCCTCTGGGACCGTGCTCGGGGTGCTCGGCCCAAACGGGGCTGGCAAGACGACGGCTGTGCGCATCCTGTCGACGCTCCTGCGGCCCGACGCTGGCATAGCAATCGTCGCCGGCTACGACGTCACTCGCCACCCCCGCGAGGTGCGGTCCGTCATCGGCCTCACCGGCCAGTACGCAGCCATCGACGAGAACCTCACCGGCCGCGAGAACCTGGTCATGATTGGTCGACTGGCGCAGCTTGGTGCCGCAGTCGCCAAGACGCGCGCCGACGAGCTGCTGGAGCGTTTCGGGCTCGTCGCAGCATCCGCTCGGGTGGCGAAGACGTACTCGGGTGGCATGCGTCGCCGCCTCGACCTTGCTGCGAGCCTCGTCGCTCGGCCCGTCGTGTTGTTCCTCGACGAGCCCACGACGGGCCTCGACCCCCGCAGCCGCAGCTCGCTGTGGGAGGTCATCCGGTCGCTGGTCGACGAAGGAACCACCCTGCTCCTCACCACGCAATACCTCGAGGAGGCCGACGTGCTGGCCGACGACATCGCAGTCATCGACGGTGGTCGCGTCATCGCCAGGGGCACCGCGACCGAGCTGAAGGAGCGGGTCGGCGGCGAAGTGCTCGCGCTCGTCCCAGACCTCGCGGCCGGGGCAACGCCGGACGCAGTGCTGGCCGCACTCGGCTCGCTCGGCACTGGCGCTCGCATCGATCGAGGCACCGTGACCGTCCCGGTTGGGGCGGATCGCGGTGTGCTCACCGCCATCCCCCGACGGCTTGACGAGGCGGGCGTGGCGCTGAGCGACATCGGGGTCAGGCGACCGAGCCTCGACGACGTGTTCCTCGCGCTCACTGGGCATGGCGCAGAGGAAGGCCTTGACGTGGAGGGCGACGACGCGCAGCCCACGCGGGCCCGAGGTCGCGGTGGACGGTCGCGCCGCGCCGCGCGGAAGGGGGCAACCGCATGAGCGCGATCCTCGAAGGACCCGCCGGCGAGGGCCGAGCGGAAGTGGGGGACGCGGCTCGAGGCGACGCCGTTGAGCTCTCGGCGCCTGTCACGAGATCGGCAGGCCGAGTCGCCCCCAAGCCGAAGGTGTTGGCGGACATCGCGGTCATCGCCCAGCGCAACATCCGCACGACGCTGCGTCAGCCGGCGCTCATCGTGTTCGTCGTCATCCAACCCGTCCTCTTCGTGCTGCTGTTTCGGTACGTCTTCGGTGGTGCGATCAGGGGCGTGCCTGGCGGCCGATACGTCGACTTCTTGATGCCGGGCATCATCACCCAAACGGTGGCATTCGGGTCGACGGGCACGGCCATCGCGCTGGCCACCGACATGCAAGAGGGCATCATCGACCGGTTCCGGTCGTTGCCGATGAGCCGATCTGCCGTGGTCGCTGGTCGCGTCGTCTCCGATCTCGTTCGCCTGAGCTTCACCATGTCGCTGATGACGCTTGTCGGCCTCGCAGTCGGCTGGCGACCGCACGTCGGTATCCGCTTGGCACCTGCACTGTTGGTCGCGCTCGGCTTCGGCATGGCCATGTCGTGGCTGGCCGCCTTCATTGGCCTCATGGCGGGGAGCGAAGAGACGGCACAATCCATCAGCTTCGTCTCTACGTTCCCACTGACCTTCGCGTCGTCGGTGTTCGTTCCTGTCGCGTCCATGCCGGGGTGGCTCCAGGCCATCGCCAAGGTCAATCCCATCACGCTCGTCGCATCGACCGTCCGGGCATTCACCACCAACGCCCCGGTCGGCAACGCCTGGTGGCAGGCGCTGTTGTGGATCGCCGGCCTCAGCTTGGTCGGCGGAACCCTCGCCGTGCGCCGCTTCCAGAACGG
This sequence comes from Acidimicrobiales bacterium, assembly GCA_043739605.1. GTDB lineage: Bacteria > Actinomycetota > Acidimicrobiia > Acidimicrobiales > JAUJNH01 > JAYUDU01. The sequence goes on from JAYUDU010000578.1 coordinate 7,419, forward strand.
CTGACGTCCGGCTCCACGGGCGCAGCTCAGCCGGCCTCGAGTACGTCGACTCGCTGCGAGCCGGTGAGGCG
>JAYUDU010000579.1:0-2878 GCA_043739605.1 Acidimicrobiales bacterium
GGTGGGTGACGGAACGCAACGAGACCCGGACGCCTTCTGGCGTCTCCTTGGCGACGCACGCGACCTCGGCCTCCGCGGTGCGACGGACGAGGTCGATGAGGCCCTCTGCCTCGTCGACGCCACATCCGGCATCGCGGAGATCTTCGACCGTGACCCACGCCGCGACGAACGACGCCGCACGATTGAGGCGTGCCCGCGACAAGGCGCGGCCGGCCAGCTGCACGTACGCAAACCGATGACACTCGAACAGCTGACGGCTCATCTCCGCGATGGGCAACCCGAAGCCGGAGAGCTCCTCCGCCAGCGCAAACACCTCCGGCGTCGTTGACGCGTACTGAAAGCGACCGGTATCGGTGACGAGCCCGGTGTAGAGGCACTGCGCTACGTCGCGGGTCAGGGGCCAGTCGAGCAGCGCCGCCAGCCGTCGTACGACGACCGCAGTGGCGGCAGCCGCCTCGTCGACGACGTTGACGGAGCCGTAGCGGTCGTTCGTGGCGTGATGGTCGATGACCACGAGCTGGCCGTGGTCGCGGGCCCAGGCCGCGGGCCGCGCGAGATCGCCGAGCCGAGCGATGGAGCCGCAGTCGAACGTGAGCATGAGGCCAGGCTGCGCTGGATAGTCGACCGGCGTGGTGGCCAGGTCGAGCCCCGGGATGCCGAGGTAGTGATCGGCCACCCTGAACGGCTCGCTCCACCCTGCGATGCTGGCGACGCCCTGGGATCGACACAGGTGATGCAACGCGAGGGTGGACCCGAGCGCGTCGCCATCTGGGCTGACGTGGCAGGCCAACGCGACGACATCAGATGCGGCGCCTGCGTCAGCCAGGAGGCGGGCGGTGAGGTCGAGCGCCGCCTGCCAGGTGTCCGTCACGCGCGGCGCCTCAGCCCACGTCCTCGACGGCGCCCTTGTAGAGGGAAGGGTCGAACGTCACGTCAGCGGCCCGGCGGGGCGTCTGCGCCAGCACCTCGTCGATCCTGCGACCCGCGATGACACCAGAGTCGGCTTTGAACGTGAGGATGGGTGTGCGGCGCGCCTTGACCTGCGCAGCAATCGCCTTCTGCAGCCGGTATCGCACCTTTTCGAGAGCGGCGGCCACCTCGGTCTCGTCGCCGAGCGTCGAAAACCACACAACGGCGTCCACGACCTCCGCATGGGTCTCGACGGCGGTGATGGTCACCAGGCGAAGGCGGCGATCTTCGTCATCCCCGATGCGTTCCAGCTCGTCGGCAACCACCTCGCGAAGCACCTCGTTGAGCCTGTCGACGCGCTTGTAGCGCCGTGGCGAGGATCCCCCCATGCGAGTCATAGAACCACCAAGGGTACGCCGCGGCCCGCAGCCTGCGTCAAGCAAGCTCGAACGCCGCCTCGTCGAGATGGGCTGGCGCTCAACGATCGTCGTCGGGTTCGAGCCAATGCCGCTCGCTCGCCAGCACCTCGATCTCTGGAAAGCTCCATACGAAGCGCTCGACGTGGTCGATCACCCCCGCGACGTGAGCGGCACCGGGACCGACGACTGCGAATCCGAGGCGGGCCCGCTGCCACAGGTCGTGCTCGCCGACCTCGGACGACGCGCATCGAAAGCGCGTGCGTGCGCCGTCAAGGATGGGGCGGATGAGGGCGCGCTTCTCCTTGAGCGAGTGCGGCGCCGCCAGGCGCAGATCGACCTCTAGGGCCAGAACGAACATCACGCGACCTGGGCCGAGGAGGACCTCAGCAGCCCCGAGGGATGCCGACGAGCTCGAAGCGGTCCCGCGCCGCTACCGCGGTCACGCGGGTGGGACGCCCACCAGTCCCGGCTTCGGTGCGGAGGCGGTACGTTGGCGAAGCAAGGTGAAAGTTGGCCTGCGACCGCGGCGGGACGGGTTCGCCGAGCGGCGCACCTCCGATGGCGACCACTGCGACCCCTTCTGGCACGAGGCTCGGCGCACCCGACGCGTCGTAGAGCGTCACGAGCACCTGGCTCGCCCGACCCCATGTCGCGGTGCCGTCGTTGGCGAGGTGTCCATCGATGGTCACATCGAAGACCGTCGCGTCGGCCGCGGTTGCGAGGACCGTGAGGTGCAGCTCGCTGATGGTGACGCGAAAGGACGGACACCGTTGGCTCGGAGCCGAGCGGGCTTGCACGGTGACCCCGATGGCGGCAGCCCGGTGGCGGGTCGCGTCGCTGACGATCTCCGGGTTGAAGAACCATCCACCGAGCCGATTCGACTGCACGACCAGCCCACCACCGACGAGTGTGAGAACAGCGGTCAGCACCCACGTCGCCGCCCGCACGGAGTCGGCGTCCGCGTCCCCGCCCGGAAGCACGCAGCACGCTGCGAGCGCAACAGCCGCGCCAACGACCACCAGCACGATCCCGGGTGCGAGCGTCGCAGAGAAGGCCGCTCCGATGCGATCGACAGATCGGGTGTGGCGCACGCGCACGACCACCATGGTCAGCTCGAGCAGAGCGACGACGAGCGCGACGACCTGAGCCGCGACGATGCGAATGGATCGCCGCGCCAGCTGGGGCCGAGCGAAGGCGCTCGCCGCGAGCGCCGCGAAGCCGACGGCGAAGCCGATCCAACACCAACCATCGCCGCCGTCGAATGCTCCCAGCGTCGACGTGGTCGAACCAACTCGCACGCGCACCCACGGGAGGGTCACGCCGGCCAGGATCAACAGTCCGGCGAGCGCGAAGAGGCCGACAGCCGCCAGGGCAGGCCGCTCCTCGCCAGCGAACCGGGAGGTCGTCGTGGGGAACGGCACCGGCGCGTACGTCGTCACGCGGGGTGTCGACGCGGCGACTGGGCGATCGAGCACGGCGTCAGGTTCGATGCGGTCAACGACCTCCGGATCACGGATCGCGCCCGCATTGGATGTCGTTACGTCTTCGCC